>JBBKWW010000166.1:0-33878 GCA_037969155.1 Moraxellaceae bacterium | reverse complement strand
TGGGTGGTGCGGTAACGGGCATTCTGCTGGCATGGCTGTTTACGTTTAGCCATCAGACAGGCCATGCCCAACAGCCCGCCTATGTTGCGATACGCTGGGCTGGCGTGTTGATCGTCGCGACCATGCTGTGCTATCTGATCCAACAAATAGAATTGCGCGGGCTGCCTTTGGCTGAGCTGGGAGCGCAGATTCGGCAGGAACTGCATGACGGACGATGAACCATGCACCATAAATCAGCATACTACTGCTCATAATCGATTGAGTGTTGAGTCGGGCTTATTGGGGATTTTTCTAGGCTAATAATGGTCGCAGGCTGTTCCTCTTCCTGAGTGAGCGGCAGCGGCTCAATGGTGATTTGAAGCGGCCTGCTCTGTGCGAAGCTCTGAGATACAGCGATAGGACTGACCAGCGGTGAAAACAATGCCGAAAACTCTTGAACCGCATCATTGAGCTGATCAAGCTGTGGCTGCTCACTACTCACATAATAGCCATGACCGAATATCCCACGAATTAGCCGAGCCAGATGACTCAAGACAAAAATAGGGAACAGCTGTTTTTTGACCCGTAAAAACACACGCTCCAATTGGTTGTGGGCGTGCTTGAGGCGTTTATGGTTATTTTGAACTAAATGATAGCGTTGTTTAATCGGTTCAATCATCGGCTCTAATTGCTCAATCGCTTGCACAATACCAAGTGTGTGCTGCTCAACTTCAGAGGCTTTACTGTGCGTCGTCCATGCCGAAAAGGCAATCAAAGGCAAAGCAATGATACCGCCTATGGTCATCATGCCTGCCGCCATACCGCCGCCACCCGCCGCGAGTGCCCCACCGCCAAACCATGCCAGCGTAGCATTGGTTGCGGCTGCGCCCGATAGGGTTGCAATTGCTGTCCCTGTCGAGGCAGAACCGAGTAAACCGACCATCGCCCATGAGCCGACTGCCGCTGATGCACCAAGCCCTGCACCTTGAACCGTTGCTGCGCTTGCAGAAAAATCATTGAGTAGCCTTTGGGCTCTGTTCAAATTGTAATCGGTTTTTTGTGTGGTCAATTGCTGCCGATTCACCGCGCGATTACTGACGGGAATTTGTAAAATTCGCAGGCTGAGTTGCAGCGTGTCAAAAGATTGAATCGTGGTTTTACCCATCGCCTCTAGCTCTTGATTGGTTTTGGTTTCAAAGCCTTTGGCTTGCTGAAACAACTGATCATAAATCGCATAGTGATATTCGTAGATCTTTACAGCATCTTGTAAGCGACCATGTCCACCGATCGTGACCACATTTAACAGCAGATCTTTGAATCCCATGATTTTTCCTTCATCCGTACGATCCTGTACTGTGTTTGCTAGGTTTGGAATAGATCTAAAATGCTGTATCGTCAGTATATTGCAATATTTTTTCACAGCAAGCGCGACAAGACTGAAAGCGCCCAGCAAACAGTCTGTCAGTTGGTGTATTTCATCCTGACTTTAACGTACAATCCCGCGCTTGGACTGCTGTAACGAGTCAATCAATAACTGCACTTCGGGGTGATCCGGCACAAACTCTTCAGTCAGTTGTGCGATGGCTTGAACCGTAGTGAGCTGGTTGCGATAGACCACTTTAAAGGCCAAGCGTAGTGCATTGATGGTAGCTGGTGACCAGCCACGCCGCCGCATGCCTTCATAGTTCATGCCATGTGCGCCAGCGGGATTACCAGACACCATCACATAGGCAGGTACGTCTTTCAAAATCACGCTGCCACCGCCGACCATACTGAACGAATCAATCTGACAAAACTGATGCACACCCGAATTACCGCCGACGATCACCCAATCACCGATTTTGACATGTCCTGCCACACCGACATTATTGGCCAAAATACAGTGATCACCAACCACGCAATCGTGCGCGATATGGGTATTGACCATCAGTAAATTATGACTGCCGATTTTAGTCATGCCGCCATCTTGCGCCGTGCCGCGATGCAGACTACACGCCTCACGAATGGTATTCTCATCACCAATTTCAAGCCAAGTTTCTTCGCCTTGATGCTTTAAATCTTGGCACTCTGCACCAATACTAGCAAACTGAAAAATGCGATTGCGCTGACCAATGCGCGTCCAGCCCTCCACCACCACATGTGGTGCAATCACGGTGTCTGCGCCAATCGTGACCTGTGGTCCGATGATGCTATACGCACCGATTTTAACCGATGGATCAATCTGTGCGGTCGGATCAATGATCGCAGTTGGATGAATATTTGGGCTTCCTTGCCTCACGTTTTTTTCTCCACACGATGTTCTGCCACTAAAATTTCGACGCTCGCAGCCAGTGCATCACCAACATGCGCACGACAGGCGAATTTATAAATACTTTGTCGTACCATCATCACCTCAGCATACAGCGTCAAGGTATCCCCTGGCACGACCTGCCGCTTAAAGCGCAACTTATCTGCACCCGCAAACAGGTACATATAACCGTCACTAGGGCGCTTACCCGTACTGACAAAACCCAGTACGCCAGCGATTTGTGCCATAGCTTCCAGAATCAACACCCCTGGCATAATCGGAAACTCAGGGAAATGTCCCTGAAAAAACTCTTCATTAATCGTCACATTTTTAATGCCCGTGATCGAATGATTTGGCACCAAATCAATCACTCGATCGACCAATAACATCGGATAGCGTTGGGGCAGGTATTCACGAATTGTCGTGGCTTGCATCGGCAAGCTTACCGGTAATTCTGCAGTCATGGCAATCGCTTCGCTAGGTCGTTGGGCGCGTTTTGCAGAATCATCAGCAAATAAGGATTCTACTAGACGCTACACATACTAATCATCAAGAATGCGCGATTCTAACTGTTCAAGCCGCGCTTGCATATGCTTGATCTGCATTGGAAGATGTTGTAACGCCAAATCAGGCAACTGCCGTAGCCTGACTGCCATTTTTTTCCAGTGACTGGTCTCACTCATCGCTGTACCCGACGAATAACTCCCCGCCTGCTCAATCGACTTGGTGACCATGGTCATACCAGTAATCTGCACATGATCGGCAATCTGAATATGTCCAACCAGCCCCACACCACCCGCCAACACACAATGTCGACCGATTTGCGTGCTACCAGAAATCCCACAACAGGCTGCAATCGCAGTGTGATCACCAATCTCGACGTTATGCGCAATCTGAACCTGATTATCAACAATCACATTACGGCCTAAAATCGTATCGGATAATGCTCCGCGATCAATCGTGGTATTGGCACCAATACGGCAATCATCACCGATTCGCACCGCGCCGATCTGCGCAATCCGATGCCAATGCCCCGCTTGTGGCGCAAAACCGAAACCATCAGCACCGATCACCGCACCGGCATGAATACGCACCCGCGCACCGATCAGACAGCGATGATGGATCACCACATGCCCACCCAGCCAGCTATCTGCGCCAATCTCGGCACACTCGCCGACGTGTACGCCCGCTTCGAGTACCACGCCACGACCAATCACTGCACCAGACTCAACCACGACAAAGGCACCAATCGACGCGGTTGCATCGACCTGCGCATCTGGTGCAATCAGCGCAGTCGGATGAAGAGTCGGCTGACGCTTTGGGGTCAGGTCAAACACATGACTCAGCCGCGCAAACGCTGCATAAGGGTCAGCCACAATGAGGACATTGCCTTGATAGTCGAGCAGATCTTCACGACGCAACAGCACCGCACCCGCCTGCGTGTCTTGTAATTGGCTACGATAACGTGGATTGGCCAAAAAACTCAGTTGCGAGGCTTGTGCCGTGGCTAAAGCCGACAATCCATCAATTGAATAATCGGCTGAGCCACGTCGCTCCGCACCGAGTTGTTGCGCTAGCTCAGCCAAACTTAGCGTTGGCATGTTTATTTCGCTGCATTCATGCGATCAACGATTTTTTTGGTCAGATCTGCCGATGGATCAGCCCAAATCGCGTATTTTTTCTCGATGATGATCGAGTAATCGCCCTCTTTGCGTAGCTCCTCCACCACTTTTTCCATTTTTGGCATCATGGTGCGCTGTACACTGGCCTCGGTTTCTTCAATCCGCTTTTGCACGCCTTCTGCGGTGCTGTTGTACTCGTTGATTTTTGCCTGTGCTTGATTTTGCAAGCGCTGCATATCTGCTGGACTCATGATTTTTTGATCAGCTGTCATTTTTTTGCGCAGATCGTCAATTTCTTTGGTCAACGCCTGTAAACGGTCGCGCTGTGGCTTGATGCCATTATTCATGTCTTCCAAGGCTTTTTTGGCGGCATTGGTCGACCAAAACGCGGCTAAAGAATCTGCCACGGCGATATTTTGGGCATGAGCAATGCCGGTGGTCAGTGTGGCCGCTAATGACAGTGCAATCAGAACTCGACGCATAAAAAACTCCTTGTGTAATCGTCCAAGCCAAATGGACGTCGATTTAAAATAAACGACCGATTTCAAACTGAACGGACTTCCGCTCATCGGTCACTTTATCATTGAGGGTGTACGCATAACTGAGCGACAGTGGACCAATGACAGTAATCCAAGTAAAGCCTACACCAGTACTGACACGGAAATCGTCAGCGTTAATGTCGAAGTTACTCCGCTGGGTATTGAAGACCTGACCACCCTCAATAAAGGCGACAGGGCGAATCTGTCTGGTCCAGTCGCCTTTAAATGGCAACGGCAATACCAGCTCTAAACCACCTTGAATCAAGGCATTACCACCAATTGGCTCTTTATCTTGCTCGCTTAGATTAGCGTTATCAGCCCCTTCAAGGTCACTACGTGGCCCCAAGGTATTGTTGCGATAACCACGCACCGAACCATAACCACCCGCAAAATAATGCTTGTAAAATGGCAGATCGTTACCATAACCCAACCGACTGTAACCACGCAGTACAAACTTGTCGGTTAATGGAAACAGGATCTGGCCATCATAGGTCAGACGTTGGTATTCCAAATCACTACCGGGCAGCGCAATATCCAAAGACACGCGATGTTGCTGACCCCGTGTCGCAAAGACTGGACGATTGAGAGTGTTATGCACCCACGCTAAATTCAAATTATAAGTGAGATAGTCGCCGCGATACTTGCCCTGTCCATTGGCGGTCGCTGGGTCAACCAAGGTTTCACCACCGGTCGAGGTGATAAAATCACGAATATCCTCGGCCACAAATGCACCGGTGGTAATCACGGTTTGATCGACATTCAGCGATGCACTGACGCTGCGATTTTCATTGACCGGATAACCAAAGGTCACCGAACCACCGAGTGAGTCGGTGACATAGTTACTAATATTCAGGCTATCCAGCTTGGTCTTACGGAAATAACCGCTGTAACCGCGACTGACCCCATCAATAGTAAAGTACGGATCGAGCATGCCGATATTATAATTATCCAAAGTTTCAGAACGCGACAAGTCGATATTGACTTGATTGCCGGTACCGAGGAAGTTGGTTTGGCTTAAGCCGAGCTGAAAGGTCACCCCGCCAGATGCAGAATAACCGACTGCCACCGTACTGGTGCCTGAAGCCTGCTCCTCAACCGTGATATTCACGTCCATTTGATCAGGGCTATTCGGAATACGCTGCGCCTCAACCGTCACCGTTTTAAAATAACCGGTACGCTCTAGGCGGACTTTTGACAGGTTGATTTTTTCATTCGAGGCCAGTGCCCCTTCCATTTGGCGCATTTCGCGGCGCATCACGTCATCAGCAGTTTTACTATTGCCAATGAAATTCACCCGCCGCACGTAAATCGGACGACTTGGGTTAATAAAATAGTTCATTTCGACGGTTTTGGTCGCATCATCAATCTCAGGAATCGGATTGATTTCTGCAAAGTAGTAACCCGCATTACCATACTTGCGTGAGAGCAGTTCACGCATGGCGGTAACTTGTGCCTGTGAATACACGTCGCCGATTTTGGCTGTGTTTAAGGGTGCAAGTTCGCTGGTATCAAACAGCGGATCACCCATAAATTTGGTTTCGCCAAAGCGATACTGCTCACCTTCATTAATGCTAATTTCGATAAAGACTTTCTTTTTGTCTTCGCTCAGATTGAGTTGCGCCCCACCGAGTTCAAACTTGATATAACCTTTATTCAAGTATAGCGCCCGCAGACTCTCTAAGCTGGCCGACAGCCGCTCACGCGCATAGCGATCATTACGCGTCAAAATCGACGACCATGAGCTGGCTTTTACCGCGAAGGCATCTTGTAGCTCGCGATCACTAAACACGGTATTGCCGATAATATTGATATCGACCACGCGGGATGGCGTGCCTTCGATAAACTTAAAGTTCACATCGACTCGGTTGTTTGGCCGCGCCACGGTTTCGATCTGTACATCGGCATCATAACGCCCTTGCTGTGCATATTGCTGCTCAAGGTCGCTTTCGATGGTTTGTAGAATCGAGCGCTGTAGCACCAAGCCTTCGCTTAAACCCAGCGTTTTAAAGCCTTTTTCGAGAGTTTCTTTGGGTAGTAGCTTATTGCCTTCGTAGCTGATGCTACCGACCACAGGTCGCTCAACGACCTGAAACACCAGCACGTCATCAACCCGCTTGGCCTGCACATCATCGAAATTACCACTATCGTATAAGGCTCGCACACTGTCGGCGATTTGTGCCTCAGTCACCCGCTCACCACTTGACACTGGCAACACCGCATACACGGCCGCAGGCATCAAACGCACCAAGCCTGTGACTTGGATATCACGCAGCACAAAGTCACTGGCTGACGCGCTATTGACGCTTGCCATTGCTACAACCAAGCTCAGTGGCAAGGTATAAAAAGAGTGCCTCATGCCAAAAATTCCAATTCGATTCGTTCATCATTTCGCAAGGGGGCTAACCCAAACGGCTAAAATCATTAAACAACGCCACCAGCATCAACGTGCCCAACATCAGCATGCCAATCTTCAAGCCCACCAATTGAGCTTGCTCAGAAACTGGACGGCCGCGTAACGCTTCAATCAGGTAATACACCAAATGCCCACCATCCAACATCGGAATCGGCAGCAAATTTAAAATTCCAAGACTCACGCTCATCAACGCCATAAAGCCTAAAAACGCCTGCCAACCCATGTCGACGCTTTGACCGGCGACTTTGGCAATGGTGATTGGGCCAGACAAATTATCTAAACCGATCAGCCCTGAAATCATCTTGCCAAACGCGCCAAACGTCAGCATTGATAAGTCCCACGTTTTTACTGTGGCTTTCACCAAAGCAGTCAACGGATCATACTGAATCGTATGCCGATAAGCGGCCGGTGCTTCAAGCTGAGCGGCAGTAGGTGGCTGCACACCAATCCCGAGATAGCCATATGCCACGCCCATCGTGTCACGTTTACCCTGTGGCATGACCGCGAGGTTTTGTTGCTGCCCCGCCCGCTCAACCGTCAGTTGTAGCGTCTGTTCTGGCGACTGCCGAATCAAACGGGTGACTTGTAACCAATGCTGCACGGGCTGGCCATTCACCGCGACAAACCGATCACCAACTTTTAAGCCTTGCCGATCTGCTGCTTCATTCGGGCCAATCTGACCAATAACGGGCGCAATCTGCGGCTGCCACGGATAAAAACCCAACTGATCCAACGGGCTTTGGCTTTGATCACGCAAAAACTCACGCACTTGCAGATCATAGACTGTCGACTGCTGATCGTTTTGTGCCGTCACTGCAATCTTGCCCGTCTCACCCATGCGCTCAATCAACGCATAATTCAGCGACTCTAAATCGTCGGTCTTACGACCATCAATCGCTGTAATCAGATCGCCAGCTTGTAGCCCAGCGACCGCAGCAGGTGTGTTCGGCTCAACGTGTGCAATACGGGTATTCAGTTGCTCTGATGCTGGTAAAAACAGAATCCAAAACAACAGCACCGCAAACAATAAATTAATCAGTGGCCCAGCCACCACAATCGCAATTCGAGCCCACGGCGACTGCTGATCAAACGCCAGTGGCAACTGCTCAGGCGGTACATCACCTTCACGACTATCCAGCATGCGGACATAACCACCGAGCGGAATCGCTGCAAACTGGTACTGCACGCCGTCTTTGGCCACGCGCTTCCACAGCACTGGACCAAAGCCAATCGAATAGGTCAGCACCTTGACCCCAAGCCGACGCGCCACCCAAAAGTGCCCAAACTCATGAATCGCGACCAATGGCCCGAGCAAGAGAATCGCCGCGAAAATAATCTGTAGTGTACTCATCGCCCCTTAGACCACATCACGCAGCCAACGCTTGGCAACATGCCGCGCCTGCTGGTCAACGGCCAAGATTGTGGCAAGATCAGTCACAGGGCTCATCGGTAGTTGTGTAATTACCGATTCGATCAACTGCGCAATCTGCATAAATCCAATCTGACCCGCCAAAAATGCCGCGACTGCCACTTCATTAGCGGCATTTAAAATCGCGGGTGCCGTACCACCCTGCTGCATCGCCACCCGTGCCAGTTGTAAACACGGAAAACGGGTCACATCTGGCGGCTCAAACTGTAGCGACTGCACCGCAAACAAATCGAGCGGTTGTACACCGGCATCGATCCGTTCTGGCCACGCCAACGCATTGGCAATCGGTGTACACATATCGGGCCGCCCCAGTTGCGCCAAGGTTGAGCCATCGACATACTGCACCATCGAATGCACAATGCTTTCGGGATGCACCACCACGGTAATTTTTGATTCAGGTAACCCAAAGAGATGACAGGCTTCAATCAGCTCCAGTCCTTTATTCATTAATGTGGCGGAATCGACTGAGATCTTTTGCCCCATACTCCAGTTCGGATGACGGCAAGCTTGGGCGGGTGTCGCTGCGGCCAACTGCTCAGTCGTCCACGTGCGAAAAGGCCCACCCGAGGCGGTCAGCAAAATCTGCGCAACCCCACTGCCTGCGGCAATCTGAGTCCGACCCGTTGCAGGCAAACACTGAAAAATCGCATTATGTTCCGAATCTACTGGTAGCAGCGTTGCGCCTGATGCTTGTACGGCCTGCATCAGCAATTCGCCCGACATCACCAGCGACTCTTTATTGGCCAGTAAAATCCGCTTACCCGCTTGTGCCGCCGCCATCGTCGGTGCCAGTCCAGCCGCCCCAACAATAGCAGCCATTACCACATCGACATCGGCATGACTAGCAATCGTACACAGTCCTGCTTCACCTTCGAGAATCTCAGGGAAGCGTTGCAGACCAGCCGCATGTAGCAGCTGCTGCATCTGCACGGCCTGCCCATCTGGCACGACCACCACCTGTGGCCGATAACGCACACTCAACTCGGCCAGCTTGCTCAGACGCTGATGGCCACTGATCGCATACACCTGATAACGCTCAGGGTGTAAATCCAGCACCTTAAAGGTGCTATCTCCGATGGAGCCGGTTGCACCGAGCAAACAAACCTGCTGACGAATCATGCGTACAGACTCGCTCATCAAAATCCGCCCAACCACCAATAGCCCAGCGCAAACACTGGCGCAGCAGCGAGTAGCGAATCAATCCGATCTAGCACACCACCATGGCCGGGCAACAACGTACCTGAATCTTTAATACCCGCACGGCGTTTCAGCATCGACTCTAATAAATCACCCTGTACCGACGCTGCCACCGTCACCACACTCAGCACCCAAAAGCCCAGCAAACCCAGCAACGATAAATCTAACGCCCACAAGCCAACCGCCAAAGCATACACACCGGTCAGCGCGACGCCACCAGCCAAGCCTTCTAGGGTTTTGGCGGGACTGACCTTCGGTGCTAACTTATGCTTGCCAAACTTTCGACCCGCAAAATACGCACCACTGTCTGCACCCCAAACCAAGCCAAACACATACATCAACCACCATGGGGATTGCTGCCATAATCCCAGCACTGCCGTGGTGGTTGCGGCCAGCAACAAAATCCCAACGGTACTGAGTAGCGGGACTGTCGCCCAATCCGTTTTGGCGGGATAGTGCCGCACCCAGTACAGACTGAGCAGCCAAAACAACACCGCCAACGACCACAGTAACGGCCAAATACCTGACCAGCTCAAGCTCAGTAGCACCAAAGCGGGCGCACCCAAAATAAACCGTGCTGGATAATCGAGCTTCGGCATCAAGCGCAGCCACTCTTGACTACCAATCACCGCAGCCAGCATCAACAGCAACAGCATCGGCAAGGCATAACTGGTTGCAAACATACACAACAAGACAATCGCCACCAAAACCAGTGCCGTTTTAATACGCTCAAACATAAGGGGGCTTCTCAGATGGATAGCGGTCACGGATATCCGCACCAGTTGGCGGGCTGATCTGCGCGTGTACTTGCTCACTGGTTTTGCCGAAGCGACGCTCACATTTGGCAAAGACCGCTAACGCATGCTCAAACTCATCGACCGAGAATTCTGGCCATAAAGTCTCGGTAAAATACAGCTCAGCGTACGCCGCCTGCCACAACAAAAAGTTAGACAAGCGATGATCACCACCCGTGCGGATCAATAAATCGACGGGCGGCAAATCACCCAGTTCAACCTGTGACTGCATCAATGCGGGGGTGATTTGTTCAACCGTCAACTCACCCGCTTGTACCGCAAGAGCCAGTTTGCGTGCCGCTTGGGTCATGTCCCACATGCCACCATAGCTGACTGCAATCACCAAAGTCATCGCGGTATAGTGCGCAGTACTGGCCTCTACATCAGCCATCAGTGCCTGTAACTCGCTGGACAACGTGCTGCGATCACCAATAAAACGCATGGCAATATCATGCTTGAGCATGCGCGGTTTCTGCTCGCGGATGGTCTGGGCAAACAGCGTCATCAGCAAGGCGACCTCATCAGCGGGACGCTGCCAATTTTCACTTGAAAATGCAAATACCGTCAGCACTTGTACACCCAGACGGCGGGCTTGCTCCACGATGGGGTCGAGTTGATCTTTACCCGCACGGTGACCCGCACCCTGTGGTAACTGGTGCTTACGCGCAAAGCGGTTATTGCCATCCATAATGATGGCAACATGCTGTGGAGTCACCGTATCCTGCAACGGCATCGCTTGTGGATTGCTCAAGCGTTAGACCTGCATCAACTCAGCTTCTTTGCTGGCCAACATTTGATCAACCAGCGTGACATATTTATCGGTAATTTTTTGTACTTCCTCACCGGTACGACGCTCATCATCTTCAGTAATGTCTTTTTCTTTCAATAGATCTTTAACATCGCCCAGCACATCACGGCGAATATTACGAATCGCGACTTTGGCATTTTCGGCCTCGGTACGTGCTAGTTTTTGCATGTTACGACGGGTTTCTTCGGTCAGTGCTGGTAGTGGTACACGAATCACATCGCCACTCATCGGGTTCAACCCCAAGTCGCTCTCACGAATCGCCTTGTCAATGGTGCTGACCATCGTGCGCTCAAACGGCTGTACCACGAGAGTACGTGCATCATCCACGCCGACGCTGGCCACTTGGTTCAATGGCACGTCAGAGCCATAATAAGGCACCATCACGCTGTTTAACATCGACGGATGTGCTCGACCGGTACGCACTTTTGCGAAGCCATGCTCTAGCGACTCAATCGACTTTTTCATCCGGCTTTCACCGTCTTTTTTCAAGTCATTTAACATGACAATATCCTCTTAAAAAGTTTCTTAAAAAACTCGGTTGACCAGACATTGCAAGTGATTATGTCCGACTGACGCGTGTACCTTCTGGCTCACCCATCACGACATTCAGTAATGCACCAGCTTTATTCATGTTAAACACCTGTAACGGTACATCATGATCTCGACACAGACAAATCGCGGTCAAATCCATGACACCGAGTTTTTCAGCCAACACCTGATCAAAGGTGAGCTGATCATAACGCACCGCATCTGCATGTTGGCTTGGGTCTTTGTCATACACGCCATCGACCTTGGTAGCCTTCAGAATTAAAGTGGCTTCAATCTCAATACCACGCAAACAAGCAGCAGTATCCGTGGTAAAAAATGGGTTGCCTGTTCCCGCCACAAATACGCAGACGTCGCCGTTTTTCAAATAACGAATCGCATCCCGACTGCTGTACGACTCCACCATACCACCAATCGGCAAGGCCGACATCAGGCGGGTTTTGATATTGCGGCGCTCTAACGCATCACGCATGGCAAGGCCATTCATCACGGTGGCCAACATGCCCATCTGATCACCGGTGACCCGACCGACCAAACCCTCTTTTTGCAATTGGCTGCCACGATATAGATTACCACCACCGACCACGATGCCGACTTGCACGCCCAACCCAACCAAGTGGGCAATCGCTAGACTCATATGATCGAGTACGCTGGCATCGATGCCCATGTCTTTATTACCGGCCAAGGCTTCACCGGACAATTTCAACAAAATACGCGAAAAACGTGGACTATTGTGTTCAGGCATAACCTTCTCCAATTTCAGCAAATTCAACACAGCATTCGATTTTGCTATTACGCTTCAATCTCAAGCAAACGCGCATATAAGTCATATTCATCCGCATCAGTAATCTCGACCCGCAAGCGTTGTCCAGCTTGAATCTGTGTCTTGTCGATATCCTCAACAAATACATTGCCATCGATTTCAGGCGCATCTGCATAAGACCGCGCAATCGCAACGGGATGCTCTTCGTCCAGCTCATCGACCAATACCGTCATGATTTGACCGATTTTGCGCTGGAGCTTGGCGGCCGAAATACCTTGCTGTACCTGCATAAACCGCTCATAACGCTGCTGTTTCACGTCTTCTGGCACAGGGTCAGGCAGGTCATTGGCCACTGCGCCTTCAATCGCCGAATAGGTAAAACAGCCGACCCGATCCAACTGTGCTTCTTGCAACCAATCGAGCAAGTATTGGAAATCTGCTTCGGTCTCGCCCGGAAAACCGACCACAAAGGTCGAGCGAATCGCAATCTCAGGGCATTTTTCGCGCCAGACTTTTAAGCGTTCCAGTGTATTTTCGCTGTGTGCCGGACGTTTCATCAGCTTCAATATACGTGGACTGGCATGCTGAAACGGAATGTCCAAATACGGCAGAATTTTGCCCTGTGCCATCAGATCAATCGCGGCATCAACATGTGGATACGGATAGACATAGTGCAGGCGCACCCACACCCCAAGCTGGCCCAGCGCTTCACATAAATCTAAGAATTTGCTCTTCAGCGGCTGGCCATTCCAAAAATCCAGCTTATATTTTAAATCTAGCCCGTAAGCTGAGGTATCTTGCGAAATCACCAGCAGTTCTTTGACACCGGCGTTGACCAAAGCTTGTGCTTCATCCATCACACCGCCAATCGGCCGCGACACCAGATCACCACGTAGCGACGGAATAATGCAAAAGGTACAGCGATGATTACAACCTTCGGAGATTTTTAAATACGCATAATGCTTGGGTGTGAGACGTACGCCTTGCGCAGGCACTAGATCAATATACGGATTATGGGCAGGCGGGGCAGGCACATACTCATGCACTGCACTCATCACTTCGGCATAAGCATGCGGGCCGGTGACTTTCAGCACACTGGGGTGCATGGCACGAATTTTTTCTTCGTGCTTACCCAAACAGCCGGTCACAATCACCTTGCCGTTTTCGCTGATGGCTTCACCAATCGCATCTAACGACTCTTGCACCGCAGACTCAATAAATCCACAGGTATTGACGACCACCACATGCGCATCGGCATAATCGGCTGCCACCTCATAGCCTTCTAGCTTGAGCTGAGTCAAAATCCGCTCGGAATCGACCAATGCTTTAGGACAACCAAGCGAAACAAAACCAACTTTAGGCGAATTCATGGCAGCAAACTCCAGCGAGACGGCGCGTATTGTATGCCGTTTGCCACAGGATGGATAGCTGCTGTTGCAGAATGTCAGTGTGGACGTTGTGCTAGCCATGTGGCGTAATCAGCAAATGGCAGTGGTCTCGCATAAAAATACCCTTGTGCTAGATCACAACCAAAGTCAGCCAATAACTGACTAATCTGCTGATTTTCGACGCCTTCGGCGACCACCGAAAACCCCAATGAGTGTGCTAATTCAATAGTCGACCGCACAATCATCATGTCATTAGGACTATCAATCATATGTTTAATAAAACTTTGATCGATTTTCAACTCAGACAAAGGTAGTTTCCGCACATACGACAACGACGAATAACCCGTCCCATAATCATCAATCGCCAAAGCGACTCCCATCGCTCTCAATTGATTCAGGTTATCCAATACCGCCGGTGCTTCTTCCATTGCGCCAGTTTCGGTGATTTCCAAACACAAGAATGAGGGCGGGATATCAGCCTCAGCCAGACACTCACGCACATACAAATAAAAATGACCTTCCAATAAATCACGTACCGAAATATTCACGGAGACCCGAACGGCATGGCCTTGCGCACGCAGTTTAGCGGCATCCTTACAGCCTTGCGCAACCACCCAACGAGTCAACTCACGAATATCATTGGTCTGTTCTGCAAACGGGATAAACTCACTTGGTGAAATAAAGCCGCGCTTAGGGTGCTGCCACCGAATCAATGCTTCGGCCTGATGTAACAAGGGTTGATCCCGATCAACCTGTGGCTGTAAACGGATTTTGGGTTGAAAATACAGCATCAACTGCTGGCTGGCCAAGGCAACCTTTAGCTCACCGAGTAAAGACAAATGCTCTGTGCGAAAGCGTTGTCGGTCGGGGTTATAAATTCGACAACCGACACGCTCTTCTTTAGCAATATACATTGCCTCATCAGCACAACACATCAGATCGACTGCGTTTTTTGCATGAACTGGAAAATGTGCGACCCCCAATGTGGCGCGCACATCCAATTGTCGCTCAGCGACCTGTAACGGCTGCTCAAACTGACGCTGCATACGATCCACGAGTGCGGTCCAATCGGGCTGATCCATCGGCACGAGAGCAGCAAACTCATCGCCTGCAAATCGTGCCAACACCACGTCGGGCACCATTGCCAATAATGCGACCAACTGATCAGCAAATGCGATTAACACCTGATCCCCAAAGGAATGACCGAGCGTATCGTTAATCTGTTGGAAACGATCAATATTAATTAAAATCGCGGTCATGGGTCGCTGTTGTGACAGCAAGCTCTCGATCCGACGCAAAAACCCGACTCGATTGTGAAGACCGGTAAGCACATCTTTTTCGGCCAACGCCAACACGCGACACTCACGCTCATGAATCGCCACTTGCATGTGGGTCAAGCTCTGCGCGAGCTCTGCCAGCTCCAAGGTATTCGGCAGCGCAATTTTTTGTTGATAATCACCTTGTTGAATCTGCTGTGCCACACTCACCAAGTCATGCAAGGGCCGAGTGACCATTCTGGCGATCACAACACTGGCTAAGCCGATTAAGAAAAAGCCGAGTAAGGCCAACACCAGCATCATTTTAAGCAAGTCATACAACGGCGCAAAGACTCGACTCGACGGGTACTGTAGTAAGACCGATGCACGCTGATTGGCTGGTGTCGAGGCGTCGCTATTCGGTAGCGCAATCATGCGGCTTTGATAGCCAGTATTGGCCAATTGGATCTGCTGCTCCTGTAAAGATACCGACAATAAATCTGCGCGTAACGCAGTTGGCAAGCTGCTGGCCACCACCACCCGTGCTTGCGGCGTCGGCTGGAGCAGCAACGAAACCTGCATGCCGATACGCGCTTGCAGCTCGACCGCCACCTCATCATCTAGTGGGTAAGCAATACTCAGCCAACTCTCCATACCATCTGGCTGAACCACTGAGACCACCACCACGGCATACAATTGATCCAGTAATGCGGTATGGGTAATCGCTGCACCATCCAGTCGCGCTTGCGACCACACCGTGGACCATACCGGCTGCAACAGTTGATTGATCTGCGCATCACCGACCAACACCTGTTGTTGATTATCATAATAGACAACAAATGGGGCTTTACGCTGTGCCCGCACGTCTTCCAATTGTTGCTGTAACAAAGACGGATCAGTCACGGTCAACTGACTGGCCAAACGCTGACTACGACGAATCAGCCGCTCATCAAAATCAAGCAACACCCGATCAAAAATGTGTTCAGTTTGAGTGAGCAAGGCAGCCGCCTGTCGGTCAAACATATGCAAGCCAGCTACCGCAAATACCGCCATGCAAATCAATACTGATACAGCCGCCAATAGTGTTAAGCGTAATTTAATCCGCATCCGTAACGATGGTAATTGGCGCATACCTTTGCTCTCCGTCATCTCTTTGCTGAGACTATTGTCACGCAATCTATGCTTATTTTGCTTACTTTATCAGAACGTTAAACAATCCCCTAGCCTATTTTGTAGCAGGACTGACCTGTTATCGACCATATTTTTGCACCAAAAAAGATCATAAAACTGCTTTATGCACCAAAATAGCTCATTATCCACATGAGCAAGGCTCATCTTTTAACCCGTGGGTTGATCCCACCAAAAGAAAAATCACTCAGAGGTGATTTCTGCACCTTTTGTGTTCATGCAGACCACAATTGGCGTGCGGTTTGCTTAGTCGACTACAGCCATCCACAGCACGCAGCTGTCGGGATACATTGGAGATGAGATTCGTGAAGGCGCGAACGCAAGCACATTATCATAGCTTAGTTGATCATATGTTGACCGCAGTCATGCAGGTCTCACCTGACTTAACCATCGAATATATGAACCCTGCCTGCGAGGCATTGCTAGAGCTCAGTCAGTTTCGGGCGGCAGGACAACCGCTGCTGACAGTACTATATGAGCATGATGGTAAGTTTGACACCGAAGCTGCCGTACTCCGCACCCTCCATACCGGCCAACCGTATACCCGTCGCGAGGCGATGTTGCGGGTCGGGCTACGTGATAAAGCGGTAGACTATAGTGTGTCGTTGATTATTGATGATCGTCCTGGTGCAATTGACCAACGCTTACTGGTCGAAATTCAAACCATTGATCGACTGATTCGTATCAGCCGTGATGAGCATCTCATGCAACAACACCAAGTGGCACGACAATTAGTCCGGGGGGTGGCACACGAAATTAAAAATCCACTGGGGGGTATTCGGGGTGCTACTCAACTCTTAGCACGTAGCCTACCAAATGGCAGCGTCAGCGAATATACCGACATTATTATCAGTGAAGTCGACCGACTCAAACTGCTGGCAGATACCATGCTCGGCTCACGACAGATGCCTGAGATGAAAGCAGTAAACGTGCATGAGCCATTAGAGCGCGTGCGTAGTCTGATTCTGAGTCAAACTGGCGGTGCAGTCGAGGTACAGCGCGACTATGATTTATCGCTACCCGAGATTTTAGCGGATCGTGATCAATTGATTCAGGTCATGCTGAACATCAGCGTCAATGCCGTCCAAGCGATGACTGAAAATAGCAAAGCGATGCACAAACGCCCACCGAAGCTCACCTTACGCACCCGTATTCAGCGCATGTTTACCATCAATGGCTCGCTCAATCGCAGCGTGGTGCGGATTGATATTGAAGACAACGGACCTGGCATTGCATCGGACTTTATCGAATCTGTGTTTTATCCCATGGTGACCGGCCGTGCCAGCGGCACGGGATTGGGACTGAGTATCGCCCAAGATATTATTCATCAGCATCATGGCTTGTTGGAATGCCAATCCCAACCCGGCTGTACCATTTTTAGCCTCTATTTGTTGTGGGAGTAACGCATGTCAAACGAAACGATTTGGGTGATTGATGATGATCGCGCCATGCGCTGGGTACTCGAAAAAACCTTCAAAGAGGAAGGCTACAAAGTCGTCACGTTTGAAGAGGGCCAAAGCGCAATCGACCAACTCGAAACGCAGCAGCCCGATGTGATCATTACCGATATTCGTATGCCGGGCATGGATGGTTTAACATTTTTAGCGCAGGTCAAAGTCAGTCATCCTGAGCTACCAGTCATCATCATGACGGCACACTCTGACCTTGATTCAGCGGTATCAAGCTATCAAACCGGTGCCTTTGAATACCTGCCGAAGCCATTTGATATTGATGAAGCTTTATTGCTGGTGGGTCGCGCCATTCAACACAATGCGCGCCTACAAAACAGCGAGTCGATGCGGGCAACACCGATACGTGCGGTGGATATTATCGGTGAATCGCCTGCCATGCAGGAGGTATTCCGCGCAATTGGACGACTGTCACAATCGCATATTACGGTCTTAATCAATGGCGAATCGGGGACTGGCAAAGAGTTGGTCGCACATGCGCTACATCGACATTCGCCGCGTGCTAGCAAGCCATTTATTGCACTCAACATGGCTGCAATCCCGAAAGACTTGATGGAAACCGAGCTATTTGGTCACGAAAAAGGCGCGTTTACGGGTGCAAACTCACAACGACATGGGCGCTTTGAGCAGGCCAATGGCGGCACGCTGTTCCTTGATGAAATCGGTGACATGCCATTTGAAACCCAAACTCGACTGCTGCGCGTCTTGGCAGATGGTGAGTTTTATCGCGTTGGCGGACATGTTCCGGTCAGAGTGGATGTGCGAATTATTGCCGCCACGCATCAAGAGCTTGAGCGACTCGTCACAGAGGGTAAGTTCCGCGAGGATCTGTATCACCGTCTCAATGTGATTCGCATTCATATTCCACGGTTACGTGACCGTAGCGAAGATATTCCGATGCTGGCCACATACTTTTTAGCCAGAGCAGGTCGAGAGCTTTCGGTTGAACCAAAAATCCTACGTCCCGATACCATTACCGTGATGCAGCAATTACCGTGGCAAGGCAACGTCCGACAGTTGGAAAATACCTGCCGCTGGCTGACTGTTATGGCCAGTGGTCGGGAGGTTTTTCCGAATGATTTACCCCCAGAATTTCGGGCACAGACCGCGCCATTAACCGCTGCTGCGCTTGGCCAGCCGAATGCCGTCAGCTCTGCAACAACACTGACCGCCCAGCCACAGCCTGATGTCAGCCCAACCAATATGGCGAGCAACTGGCAAGATTTATTGGCACTTTGGGCAAAACAACGTCTGCAAAGCGGCGATCAACAGATCCTGAATCAAGCGCTACCTGCCTTTGAAAAAGTCATGATTGAGGTTGCGCTGGCACATAGTCAAGGCAAAAAACGCCTTGCTGCGGAGCTACTCGGCTGGGGACGCAACACCCTGACCCGCAAGCTGCGAGAGCTGGGTATGAATGATACTGATGACGATGAGGAGCTGTCATAGCACGGCGAGACTGATAAAAAAAACCGCGCCAGATGTGGCGCGGTTTTGAGATGATACCGATGTTTATACGGATGTCTTGGCTGGCACATGCGGATAGCTTGCGCCGCCCATTTGCTCAGCGATCCGCAGCACTTGGCAGCTATAACCGACTTCATTGTCGTACCAGACATATAAAGTCGCGTGATTATGGGTCACAATCGTCGCTTGTGCATCAAAAATACCGGTTGAACGTGTCCCGACGAAATCACTCGACACGACCTCAGTCGAATTGGTGTATTCGATCTGGCTTTGTAAATCGGAATGCAGCGAAATCTGACGAATATACTCGTTAATCTCTTCGGCTGAACTATCTGACTTTAAGGTCAAGTTCAAAATTGCCAAACTGACGTTCGGGGTTGGTACACGCACCGAATTACCGGTTAGCTTACCCTTGAGTTGTGGCAATGCTTTGGCCACTGCTTTGGCAGCACCCGTTTCGGTGATGACCATGTTCAACGTCGCCGCACGACCACGACGATCAGCGGAGTGATAGTTATCAATCAAGTTTTGATCATTGGTAAACGAGTGAATGGTTTCCACATGACCGTTTTCGATGCCAAATTTTTCATCAATCACTTTTAGCACTGGCGTGATCGCATTGGTGGTGCAACTGGCCGCACTGATGATCTGATCAGAATCCAGAATATCCGTGTGATTCACCCCGAACACCACGTTTTTCATCTCGCCTTTGCTCGGTGCGGTTAACACCACACGAGAAATACCAGTACAACCCAAATGAATCGACAGGCCATCCATATCACGCCATTTGCCAGTATTGTCGATCAGCAAAGCGTCTTGAATACCGTATTGGCTATAATCCACATCAGCAGGATTATTGGCATAGATCACTTTGATATATTGACCATTGGCGATAATCGCTTCTTGTTCTTCATCGATTGAAATCGTGCCTTCAAAACTACCATGTACCGAATCACGGCGTAGCAGTGACGCACGCTTGGACAGATCGTTTTCAGATGCTTTACGCACCACGATGGCACGCAGTTGCAAACCACGACCAAGGCCGCTTTTTTCGATCAACAAACGCGCTAAAATCCGACCAATTCGGCCAAAACCGTACAGCACCACGTCTTTTGGCTCACTTGGTGCACGTACAGTGATATCGGCCAGTTCTTGGTCAAGCACTTGCTCAGCGCTCAGACTGCTTTCTTTCATCTGAATCGCGAGCTTGCCCAGATCAATTTGGCACGGTGGCAAGTTGCTGCGCTGCGCCAAAGCCGTGACCAATGGCATGGTATCGACCACAGATAGCTCGACTGAGATCATCCGTGCACGGCGATGGGCTTTAAGAATCTGGATCACCGAACGATTGACCAATGAACGATCATACACGGTCAATATCACGTCTTTTTCGCGAGACAGCTTGCCAATCATGGCAATCATCTGTTCGGCGATTTCTTCACGGTTCTTCCAACGCCCCATGTGTTCTTGGGTTAGCGCAACGATGTTGTCTTGGCTCACAAACGTGTCCTCTCTGGGTCAGATGTCAAGTGTTGTGCATACAACCACCACCTTATTAGGTGGCTAAATAGGTGGTGGCTGTGGCCGATCAGATCACTATCGGCCGATTGAAGCGGCAGATTCTAGCAAAAACAAACTCATTCAGGTTTGAAAATTTGCTTTCCACTCGCTATACGGCATGCCATATACTTGCTGGCGTGCATCTGCATCATCGATCTCGACCCCTTGCTGGGCGGCTTCTTCGCGTAGCCACTTCGATAAACAGTTGCGACAAAAGCCTGATGTGTTCATCAAATCAATATTTTGTACATCGGTACGTTGCTGTAGATGCTGGGTCAGACGACGAAACGCTGCGGCCTCAAGCGCCTGCTGCTGCTCAGCACTGAGTTGCTCAAACTTGCTCATATGACCCTCCAATCGGTCGGTTTAACGTGGCGTTTGCACGGTACGTTGTAGCTGCGTAATATCAAACCCTTGCTTGCGTGCCGACTCGACATAACTCAGATAAGTTCGCTCATCGAGTTGCGGCTGGCGTGAGAGTATCCATAGATACTGACGGCTGGGACTGCCCACGAGTACGGTTTGATAATTGGCATCTAGTTTTAAAATCCAATAATCACCCTGCCCAACAGGCAACCAACGCAGCCAACTGGGTAAAAAAGTCACTTTAAGCTGGCTGTTGCTGGCATCGACTGCATGGGCTTGGCCAACCGATCCGATCTGCTTACCGCTACTGGTCACGCAGCGATTATCGACGTTGATTGTGCCATCGGCATTGAGGCTATAGCTGGCCGTCACATCACGTGCACAATGACGCTGAAAGAACATCGGGAAACGGGCAATTTCATACCAAGTCCCCGCATATTGCGGCAAGTTGACTTTGGCCACGCTGCTGACTGCGACATCATTGGCCTGTGCTGGCACGCTGGCTAGGCCAATGCTTATGGCCACAGTCAGTATGGCGGATTTGATCAATCGCATGATATCACTCACTGTCATCAGCAAAGTTATTACAAACCAATATAGCGTTTTTTTCAGTCAACGTCAGTCTGCACAACGTAGCAAGTTCAGCGCAGCACGCCAAAACGATTGCTGCCGTATGTTGGGACTGGCTAACCCAGATTGGTTTTCGGGCATGGCATGCACGGATTAAAAGGCTTAGATTTTGATGATAAACAAAAAATTCGCCACTACAATCTCTGTAGTGGCGAAATTTATGTGACTAAATCAGTAACGGCTTAGTCCATTTTGCGGCCTTTGCTGGCTGCAATGCTGAGACGCAAGCCATTTAGGCGAATAAAACCTTCAGCGTCTTTTTGATTGTATGCACCCGCATCGTCTTCAAACGTCGCGATGCTTTCATCAAACAGCGAATCTGGTGATTTACGCCCTGCCACAATCACATTACCTTTATACAGCTTGACCCGCACCACACCATTGACACAGTGCTGTGACTCATCAATCAAGGCTTGCAGCATCTTGCGCTCAGGACTCCACCAGTAGCCATTATAAATAATTTCGGCATAGCGAGGCATGATTTCATCTTTGAGATGCGCAGCCTCACGATCCAAGGTCAACGACTCAATCGCGCGGTGAGCTTTCAGCATGATATTGCCCGCAGGCGTTTCATAGCAGCCGCGTGACTTCATGCCGACATAGCGATTTTCGACAATATCCAAACGACCGATACCATGTTCACCGCCGAGTTTATTCAGTAGTTCCATGACTTCGTGCGGCTTCAGCGGCTGACCATCAATGGCGACGATATCACCTTTTTCGTAGGTGATTTCCAGATAAAGTGGCTGATCTGGCGCGTTTTCAGGGCTGACCGACCAACGCCACATCTCTTCTTCTGGCTCCCAAAATGGATCTTCTAAACCGCCGCCCTCATAGGAAATATGCAGCAGATTCGCGTCCATTGAGTAGGGAGATTTTTTGCCTGCTTTGGCAAAATCGACCGGAATATTGTGTTGTTTGGCATAGGCCATCAAGGTTTCACGACTGGTCAGATCCCAGATCCGCCATGGCGCGATGGTCTTCAGATTCGGCGCGAGTGCTAAAGCACCTAATTCAAAACGAACCTGATCATTGCCTTTACCGGTCGCACCATGACTAATGGCATCAGCACCTTCGGCCTTAGCAATTTCGACCAGACGCTTGGCAATCAATGGCCGTGCAATCGACGTACCCAGCAGATACTCGCCTTCGTAGATGGCATTGGCACGGAACATCGGAAACACATAGTCTCGCGCAAACTCTTCGCGCAAATCTTCAATGTAAATCGACTTCACACCCATCGCTTCTGCTTTAGCACGCGCAGGCTCGACTTCTTCACCCTGACCGAGGTCAGCAGTAAAGGTAATCACCTCAGCGTTATACTCATCTTTCAGCCACTGTAAAATGACTGAGGTATCTAGCCCGCCAGAATAGGCCAGCACAATTTTGCGAATTTCGGACATCGTGTCTTCCAAACCAATCAAAAACCAACGCTATTCTACACCAAACAATCGAACACAGTGACGCCCGCGTGATTTTGCTTGGTACACCGCCGAATCTGCCTGATGAATGAGCTGATCAATCGTCAGGGTGGTTTGCTTCGATGGATACCATGTTGACACCCCAAAACTCGCGGTCACATGCGGAGCGGATGGTGATGCGCGATGCGGAATCTGCAACTGATCGACTTCTTGCAGCATCTTCTGGGCGACTTTTTTTGCCCCTTCTTGTGGGGTATTGGGTAACAGTAAAATAAACTCTTCACCGCCATAACGTGCGGCCAAATCAGCACTGCGACGCAAATGGCGCTGAAACACAGCAGCAACTCTAACCAGTGCATCATCGCCATGCAGATGACCATAGCTATCGTTGTAGGCTTTAAAATGATCCACATCAATAAACACAATCGACAGCGGCTCATTGGCGTGCCGTGCTAACTCCCACTCCTGAATCAGCACTTCATTAAAAAAGCGCCGATTGGCCAGCCCTGTCACCGGATCTTCGCGGGATAATCGTGCAAACTCTTGATTCATCGCACGGCTTTTGACTTGATCAATCTCTAATAGACGTGCCTGTAAAAAACTCATCCGGTCTTTACTGATCATCAGATGTGCCAACAAAAAACCGATGCCATTACTGAACACCACTGCATAAAAAAACATCACAAAATTAACCGGTGTATTTAACGCATATAATACTAAAAAAGATAAACCACCTGCTAACGTACAAACCGTTAGCATTTTTCTAGGCGGAACCCCGCTCAGAAAGTAGGCAAACATATAGATAAACACCACCATATAACCGGCTTGCTGCGCCAAAATCGGCTCAGAAAACTGTAAGGTTAACAGCGAGGTCGATAATACCGCCCATGCGGTCAATGCCAGAATCATACCTTGATAGTCGCTGGCTTGCTGCATCCTCTGACTGATCGGCCAAAGCAAGAACACACACAACGCGCCATTGGCATAGGCATATAACCAAAACATCAGATCATGCACGCGATGCTCTGGTGCCGTCAGAAAATACACAGTAGGCAGCGTGATTAAACCCAGTGCGACATAGCTCAGCAGCACCCCAAGATACGCATTACGAATGATTGCTAACGAACGCTCGGCTAGTGACTGCCAAAAACGCTGCTCAAGTTCAGGCGAAAAGGATTGCGTCAGCACAGCTTGGTTACTGGCTAACACTTGCCGAATCATATGGTCTTCAAGCAACAAGGTACTTGGCAACGGGGTCTGTGTCTTCAAACAAATTCCATCTGTCATGCCGTGTTTTTATCGCATTCGCCGCAAACCCTGCAAACGACTGTATACATACTGATCGTAGCATATCTGCGCTATGGGCTTATAGCAGCATCTGTTTTGATTCGATGCCAACAGCGATATTTTTGGCATCCAAGCTACCCAGATCACGACGCCATACGATTTCGCGGGTCAAATATCAACAGACGCAAAGCAAATTTGTTAAAGTGCCTGACATTACCCGCTTAACTCGGAGATCAGGATGACTGACCTGAACGCCCACCCCCTCATCGGTCAACGTTTTCGTGGCTTTCTACCCGTGGTGGTTGATGTCGAAACCGCAGGCTTCCACGCAGATACTGACGCGCTGCTAGAGATTGCCTGCATTCCGATTCTATATAATGCAGACGGTCAGTTTGTGCAAGGTGAAGCCTTACATGCCCATCTACAACCCTTTGAAGGAGCGCACCTGTGTCAGCGCTCATTGAGCTTTACAGGAATTGATCCGTTTAATCCCATGCGCATGGCCATCGCTGAAGATGAAAAAACCGCCTTAAAACGCATGTTCAAAAAACTGATGGAGCTGCGCCGTCAGCAAGGCTGTAATCACTGTGTATTGGTCGGTCATAATGCGCATTTTGATTTGGGTTTTTTAAAAGCTGCCGTTGAACGTACCCACACCAAGAACCAAAATCCATTTCACAGTTTCTCAGTATTCGATACGGTGACCTTATCGGCAATGGCCTACGGACAAACCGTATTGGCGCGCGCCTGTGAAACAGCGGGGATTGAATTTTCGGGTAAAGAAGCACACTCAGCACTGTATGACACCCAAAAAACTGCTGAACTGTTTTGTCACATTCTGAATGCTTATCCCATGCTGGCAACAGCTATGGCCGCTGACTCCTCAACAGACTAAACATTATTCTTTCAGGCGAAACTGAAATTTTAGGTTGACAGCAGACGTGCAACCTCTATAATACGCCCACCTTATGACTCCCCATCGTCTAGAGGCCTAGGACACCACCCTTTCACGGTGACTACCGGGGTTCGAATCCCCGTGGGGAGACCACATTAGATTGTCTAAATTGACTCCAATTTAGGCAATCGCAAAAAGCCCGCTCAATTGAAGCGGGCTTTTTGTTGCTTAGACGTATCATCATAGTGATCAGGCCGTCATCTCAACGACCTGATGTTTAACTCAATTATTGCTTGGCGCGTAAACGCCCAGTGGTCGGTTTCTTTTGCAGCATCGACTTGATATTGCCTTTGACATAATGAGCAAACACCCACAACGGCTTCAAGTTAGGATTTGGTGGCTTACCTTGTGCAATGGTGCGAAACTGTGCGGCATACCAAATAATCTCCATCACGCCCATGTTATCAAACGGCTTAATACCCGTTTTAATCGGCTTGACCGCGTACTTGACATCTTGACCAGCGACGAGACTAGCAGGGGCGTCGGTTTCGACTGCCAATGGACGTGCAATGCCAATCAAATCACACACGCCGCTTTGCAGTGCCGCATCCATGCCCTGACGGGTACGAAAACCACCCGTGACCATGAGCGTGGTTTTATGGGTACGGATTTTTTCAGCAAATTCTAAAAAATAGGCTTCACGCTTAACCGTGCTGGCTTTTTTCTTGGCACCGACCATCGCGGCGGCCTCATAAGTACCGCCTGAAATCTCGATAAAATCCACGCCCAGTGCATCGAGGGCCTGCACCACGAGCAGCGAGTCTTCTTCGCTAAAACCGCCTTTTTGGAAATCAGACGAGTTCAACTTCACCCCAACGATAAAGTTGTCACCTGTTTGCTTGCGAATTTCTTTAAAGCTTTCCAGCAGAAAACGCATGCGGTTTTCAAGACTACCGCCCCACTGATCGCTGCGATGGTTGTGTTTTGGCGACAAGAATGAGCTGACTAAATAACCGTGTGCGCCGTGAATTTGTACGCCCTCAAAACCCGCTTTTTTACAAATCCGTGCTGACTCGCCAAAGCGTGTGATCAGGTCAAAAATTTCCGCCTCAGTCAATTCACGCGGCGTACCAAACATCGCCGACATGTCCATGCCATAGCCAATCGCTGACGGGGCAACGGTTTCTTTGTTCAAGCCTTTCGGACATTGCTTACCAGGATGCGACAGTTGTACGATCTGCGGCATATTGTAGCGCTTACCAATCGCCGCCCACTGACTCAGTGCAACCAAATCCGCTTCGTCTTCAATCACCACCACACCAGGCTCATTTTTGGCTCGTAAATCGATCATCACGTTACCCGTGATCGACGCACCAAGGCCGCCTTGCGCCCATGTTTCATACAGCTTCAGTAGTTCTGGAGTAACTTTGCCTGCGGTATTCGACAAGGCTTCGCTCATCGCGCCTTTGATCAGGCGATTTTTAAGCGTGTAGCCTTGTATCGTCAGTGGCTGGGTAATATCAAGTGCTGCACTCATAACCATGCTTCCAATCTAAACAGGGAGAAAACCTGCCTTGATTGTAACGAGATTTGGCTATTTGACAATACCGCATGTCAACTAAATCGTAGCGCAACAGTCAGACGTTTATGCTCTAAACGGCAGACGACGCTGGCTTGATTTCGGTGCGTTGACAAGGCATCCTACAGACAATGTTCTATTTATCAATTTAATAATGATGCACCACAACCGAAGCCGTTACCAAAATACCGACGAACAGCCCGTGCTGATCAATCTCACGCCGCTCGGCTGGCTCGACTTCAAATACTGGCTGGTCGGACTTACACTGAGTGTATTGCTGTTGATCGGGCTGGTATTTGGCTTGCCCGCGTTTGCGACTGATTCACAGGGAGGCTTGGCGCAGCTCTATCAACGTAGCTTGGCTTGGGCAACGCTAGGCCATAATGCACCGCTGAGTCACTTCCCGCTGGCGACTGTACTCAGCTACTTGGCGGCAGTGGGCTTGGCACTACTGCTGGCCTTGCTGCTGCTGTTGACCGGCATTGAGCTGGATTTACGCCGCTTGGTGCAGGTCTGGCGCACCGACATTACCGTGCTATTTGCAGCAATTTCCTTAGCTGGACTGACATTGTTGGCGAGTATTTTTACAAAACTGCCCTTTGCTAACATTCACTTATTATCATTACAAACCCATAGCGACGGCTGGCTCTATACACTGCTGATGTATAGCCTGCAATCACGTTGGGGCTTGCTTGGGGTCTGTCTGTTGTTATTTAGCAGCACCTTGCTGATCATGGCTCTTAGTGTCCTTGCACCATGTTTATCTGCCAAAGCCGCACGGCATGATTTGTTGGTGGATAACTAAATCTGGTCTAGCTTTGCCCGCCAAGCACTCGCCTGTAGGTGCTGTCATTTTCGCCGCGTTGCTCCTCGTAGTCTTGTAATACGTCGTCAATCTGGCGTGGCGACAATGTGCCCAGCGACAACCAGACCGAAAACTTGGTCGAATAATCCAAGCCAATCAGACCGTTACGGGTTTCTTTGTAAGAACTGGCTTTGTCAGTGGCAAAATAGCGTTGTAGGTAATCCAGCCCACCTGCTTTATTGGCACGACAGCTCGGTAAATCATAGGCAAAAGCGGTACGCGCATCGGGTTTGCTCTGAGTTGGGTTTTTTTGCTTAGGCTATTTTCAAGACTGGGCAATAACGCCGCATCGACCTGCGACAGGTCTGGTAATGCAGGCTGATCGTGTAGCCGTAAGTCTTGACGAAACCAATAGATCAGCGCAGACATGCCACGTATTCCATGACTAAAGTTGGGAGTACGCTACCCCACCAGCATGGTAGGTTCTATTCGACAAAGCGAAACAGGTGGAAGGTTTGGGGATAAACAGACGGGGTTTCACATCACTTGAAGGTTACTGATTGTCGGAATCACTGGAATTCAAATATTGAGCATAAATGCTAATTGGGTCAATGAGGGTAGATCTTGAATCCACGACGTCCTCCCAATCACTTTCCTGTGCCATGTTCTCTAGAAACTGTTTATCAGCCAAGATACGAATTGTATTCGTATACTCTTCTGAAATTCTATGTAAAATCAGAGATACAATAAACTCTATAAAATCCGCTAGGGTTGAGTCTTTTGGCTTAGAAAGTAGATGGAATTCAAATATTTCATAAGGAAGTCCTTGCTTTTCTAATATATACAAGTGATCTCTTAAACATCCAAAAAAACCTGCCTGATGAATACCGAAATAAGTGGTATCGTTATATATTGAGTTCATGTGTTCACGGCCTAAAAAGACACTCAACCCTACTTGTGCATACATCTCTTTGAAATTATGCGCAGATGACACGATCACTTTGTGTACCTTGGCACCGCTTTGCTGTTCAATATTGACACTTAGATCGGCAATTAGTTGATACATTTTTGACACCTCAAGAAAATAGTTTTTTTGACAACACAAACCGCAGCATCAGCACATCTGCACTGACGCTGCTTACACTTTCAATTACGCTGGTTTAAAGCTATCGCGCAAGTCCAAGATCCGATTAAACACCGGCTTGCCCGCTTGGTGGTCGATCTCATCCGCGATGAAGTACCCTTCCCGCTCAAACTGAAACCGCTCACCCGCCTGCACATTTGCAAGCGACGGCTCAAGCACCGCCTGCACCACTTTGACCGATTCAGGGTTTAGATTTTGGGTAAAATCATCACCGGCTTCAGGATCAGCAGTATTAAACAACCGCTCATAAATCCGCACTTCAGCCGCAATGCCCTGCTCTGCCGAGACCCAATGAATCACGCCTTTCACCTTACGGCCTTCAGGATTTTTGCCGAGTGTGTCGGGATCAATCGAACATTTTAGCTCGACAATCTCGCCCGCCGCGTCCTTAATCACCTCATCGCACTTGATCACATAGGCATGCCGTAGACGCACCTCACCTTGTGGAATCAACCGCTTAAAGCCCTTCGGCGCGACTTCCTCGAAGTCATTACGATCAATGTACAAGGTCTGCGTAATCGGAATATCGCGCTCGCCCATCTCGACATTCGGATGCCGTGCATGGGTCGAAATCACCGTCTCGCTAAGATTGGTCAGAGTGACTTTTAGCGGGTTCAACACTGCCATCGCACGTGGCGCGGTACTTTCCAGCGACTGCCGAATGCAAAACTCTAGTAGCCCACGATCCACCACGCCATCTTGTTTACTCACCCCAACCCGCCGACAAAAATCGCGCAAGCCTGCTGCGGTAAAGCCTCGCCGCCGCATCCCCGCCACGGTTGGCATCCGTGGATCATTCCAGCCGGTCACTGCACCCTCATCGACCAACCTTTTCAATTTACGCTTACTGGTCAGGGTGTAATCGACATTTAAACGCGAAAACTCAATCTGACGTGGCGGCACATCGAAGCCCACTTTGGCAATCACCCAATCATAAAATGGCCGATGGTCTTCAAACTCCAGCGTACACAGCGAATGGGTAATCCGCTCTAGCGCATCCGACAGCGGATGTGCATAGTCGTACATTGGATAAATTTTCCACGTATCACCGGTCTGATGATGCACGGCATTGAGCACCCGATAAATCACTGGGTCACGCATGTTGATATTCGGGCTGGCCATGTCGATTTTGGCACGCAATACCGCTTGGCCAACCGCAAACTCGCCGTTTTTCATCTGCTCAAATAGTGCAAGATTTTCAGCCACCGTCTGCTCACGATGTGGTGAGTTTTGACCCGCTTGTTTAAAACTTCCACGACTGTCTTTGATTTGTGCAGGCGTTTGTAAGTCAACATAAGCATCGCCCTGCTCGATCAACTGCATCGCCCAGACATATAGCTGCTGAAAATAACCTGACGCATGCCGAGGCTCAGCTGACCACTCAAAGCCCAACCAACGCAGATCACGCTCGATATTGTCGATATACTCTTGTGATTCGGCTTCAGGATTGGTGTCATCAAAGCGCAAATTACACAGACCCCCTGTTTCTGCGGCCACTCCAAAATTTAGGCAGATCGACTTGACGTGTCCAAGGTGCAAATAGCCATTCGGCTCAGGTGGAAAGCGAGTCACGATCTGCTGATGCTTACCCGTCGCCAAATCATCTTGGATAATGGCCCGGATAAAATCGTTGCTCTGCACCGCTTGTGGTGACGCTACCTCAGCAGCGTGATTCACAGCTTCGGGCAAAACAGATAACGCATCAGTTGGTTTCATAAGACTCACTTGGGGATTAAAAAACGACAGCTATCGGCCACATCGCAGACCGCAATACATGACGACTATCTGCTGACATGTGGGGGAAAATCTGGCCACAATCTCCGATGATGATTGATTTGGCAGTGTCGCAGTCTACCGTCTCACCGTGTTTGGCTCAACTGCATTTATAGCATCGCATCACGTCGCAACAGCATGCCACATCACACCACGTGGGTCAGTCACCCGATTGGCCGTAACACAATTGCGTATACTGCAAGTATGCGTGAGCGCCTAGCATCTTCATCATGCAGCGCGTACAATCGAGGCCATTTTTAAGCATAAGGAAAGCTGCAATGCGTCACGCCGTATTTCTGCCCACACTGTTGGCAATCAGCGTCAGTGCTTGCGCTGCACAAAAAGAAAGCAAAACCGAGGCCACTACGCCTGCTCAACCGACCGCAGCGGTCAGTAGCATGCCACGCGTGAGTCTGAATACCACGATGGGCAAGATCGTCGTCGAGCTAAACCCCGCAAAAGCGCCACTCAGCAGCGCCAATTTCATCGAATATGTGAACAGTGGCCACTATAACGGTACGATTTTTCATCGGGTGATCGACAATTTTATGATTCAAGGTGGTGGCTTTGATCAAAACATGCAGCAAAAACCAACCCGTGCCACCATCCAAAACGAAGCCAATAACGGTCTAAAAAACACCCGTGGCACGCTTGCAATGGCACGCACAGGCGCACCACACTCGGCCAGTGCGCAGTTTTTCATTAACGTCAATGACAATGATTTTTTGAACTATAGCGGTCAAACCCAACAAGGCTGGGGCTATGCAGTATTCGGTCGTGTGGTCGAAGGCATGGATGTAATCGACAAAATGAAAGTCGTGCAGACGCACAATAGCGCGGGTCATCAAAATGTCCCAACTGCACCGATTGTCATCAAACAAGCCATCTTATTGAAATGAATCACCATCGGTTGATCTCGCATTGAAATCAACCGACTTGCCCCAAGTAAACCTTACTCATCTTTTGGAGCTTCATCATGAGCCAACTCCCACAAGTCGCATTTGACACCAGCATGGGTCGCATCGTCCTCGAACTCAATTCAGACAAAGCCCCTGCAACAGTTGAAAACTTCATTCAATATGTACAAAGCGGTCACTATGACGGCTTAATTTTTCACCGTGTGATCGATAATTTCATGATCCAAGGCGGTGGCTTTGATCAAAAAATGCAGCAACGCAATACTCGCGCACCGATCCAGAACGAAGCCGATAATGGCTTGACCAATGAAGTCGGCACGGTTGCAATGGCACGCACCAACGATCCACATTCCGCTAGCGCGCAGTTTTTTGTCAACGTCAAAAACAATGCCTTCTTGAACCACAGCAGCAAAACCATGCAAGGTTGGGGTTATGCCGTGTTTGGTCGGGTGATCGAAGGCATGGACGTGATCAATCAGATGAAAACTGTCCGCACCGGTAACTCGGGTGGTCATGGTGATGTCCCTGCCACACCGATTGTGATTGAAAAAGCAGTCTTGCTCGGTCAGGAATAAGACGACTGTGCAGCAACTGTTTATTTCTGATCTACATTTATCGCCAGAACATCCCCGCCTCGTGCGGGGGTTTTTGGCACTATTAGCATCCCTGCATGCCAGCCAAACAGCAGCCCTGTATATCCTCGGCGACTGGTTTGAAGCATGGGTTGGTGACGATGATGACAGCGAGTGGCTGAATCCAATCGTCGATGCATTACGTGACTATACCGCTGCGGGTGGTCAAGTCTATGTGCAACATGGCAATCGAGATTTTTTACTTGGTCAAATTTTTTTAGATCGCTTTTCTGGTCAATTACTGCCCGACATCAGCACACTGAACCATCCAACTGGCCGAATTCGCGTCGAGCATGGTGACCTGTTGTGTAGCGATGATATTAAATATCAAGCCTTTCGGCAGATGAGTCGAGATCCAGCGTGGCAGGCTAATATGTTGGCACAATCGTTAGAGCAACGCCGCCAAATCGCCCAAATGATGCGCCTACAAAGCCAAGTCAACAACGCCAACACTGCCGCCAATATTATGGATGTGAATACGCAGGCGGTCGAAGTGGCACTGTCTGACGCTGAAATCCTACTGCATGGCCATACCCATCGCCCTGATACGCATCCCCTGCCGCATGGCAAGCAGCGGCTAGTCTTGGGAGATTGGCGTGAGGACACGGGATCAGCGGTAATTGCGCGATTAAATGACTCAGGTTTAGCCTTAGACACATGGCGATTTTGATATGAATCCGATATTCATCCGAAAACTAGTGATTTTTGCTTGCTTTGCCTTGCTTGGGTGGCTGGTTGTCACCTATGTTACTTGATAGACAGTCATAGGAGACGATGATGCGCGGCCTACAACAGTGGTTAGACGAATACAGCCAGAGCCACCAAAACAGCACCAATAAACGCATTCACTGGCTGTGCGTGCCGGCAATTTTATTCAGTCTGATCGGCATTAGCTGGCAGCTCAGCACCATTTTGACCATTGTATTACTGGCGATGATGTTACTGTTTTTTGTGCGCTTGTCGATGCCGATGTTTTTTGCGATTGGCGTGTTGCTGCTGATCATGCTGTCATTGGTTGCGGTGTTGCCGGTCGGTTCGGGTTTTTATATCGGGCTGTTTGTGCTCGCGTGGATTGGGCAGTTTTATGGGCATAAAATCGAAGGCAAAAAACCATCATTTTTTAAGGATCTACAGTTTTTAATGATTGGGCCTGCATGGTGTGTCGATGCATGGATGAAAAAAATTAGTCCCGATTGGCGTGGGACGCAAGCCTAAACAATACCGTTATTGATCAGTTAGGGAGAGCATCGTATGAATCAAGCTGTTTATTTCAGCGCAGTTCTGTTCGCCAGTGTACTCACACTGGCAGGCTGCAACAAAAAAGAAGCTGTAGCCTCCGCTGAAGAACAAAGTCATGATGTATTTGCGCTTAAGATTGGTGAATGCTTCAACGACGAAAAGCCAACCTCCGACAGTGATGAAAGTACCTCGGTATCGACCGTGCCGCTAATCGAATGTCAGCAACCGCATGATAATGAAGTATTTGCCAATCATGATTTGACCGGCAGCACCTTCCCCAGCGATGCTGAAATGGAAAGTCAGGCGACAAGTTTATGCCGTAGCAGCTTCGATGGCTATGTCGGCAAGCCATACGATGACTCTGTGTTATCGGTCGGTTGGATTACGCCAACGGCAGAATCATGGTCTAAACAAGATCGTACCGTGAACTGTATCTTGTATCAAGACGACACCAAAATCACGGGCTCTAAACGTGGTGCTGCGAT
>JBBKWW010000165.1:0-4344 GCA_037969155.1 Moraxellaceae bacterium | reverse complement strand
CTGTCGTTTGTCGATGGACAAATTGCCAGTATTGCGATGGCACATGGGTTGACCTTGGTCACACGCAATCTCAAAGATTTTCAGCAGGTGCAGGGATTGCGGATGGTGAATTGGTTTGGTTGATTAACACACCTCTACTCTCTCACGCCGATTGGCTGGTGGCACAAATTTTAGGTGAATAATAACAACCTCGCCGATTAATCGCGATTTTCCTATGCACTAAATTTAATATGAGCAGCGCTTTAATAAAAAGCTTACATATTCTCCGCAAACATCTCTATCAAGAGACTTCTGGTCTTTTTGCCTAAATCAACTTGTCGTGTAGAAGGATGCTGAATACGGAAACATTTAAATCTGTTCTGGTAAGTAAAGCCCCAAAAGTGTTTGTCTGGGATGCCTTTATCTTTGAGGTAAAAATAGTTTGAGCAGTGCTGCATTGGGAAAAACTCGCGTCGATATGCGTAAGTTGACGTTCCATTTGCAAAAACAACAAAATCGGGCTCAAAAAACTCCAACTGAGCCTGAATTAGACGGTTTGATATTTGCTTGATTTGCTTGAAATATTTGGTCTTAACTGGGCTTCTTCCCTTCCAATCAAAACAAAATAGATTGCAGTAGACAATCCCATTTGCACCTGTTTTTCTTGCTAAGGCTCGCGTAAAATTGTGGAAAGTGTTCCCTCTATCGTTGGTTTTTTCAGTATTGATCTCTTGAACTTGGAACTTCTTATGCTTGTCGAGCGCCAACTCGATGTATTGACTGATATCGATGTACTGATTTTTTTGGAGAACATCCCATCCCGCAGTTTCTGCACCAATAATCATGATTTTTGGGGATGATTCAAAATAATTATCTGGCAGACTCGTTAAAAAAAGGCCGGACAACCCCTCTAAATACTTTGAAACTTCATGTTTTTTATCAAAAAAAGACGGATCAACATCTTTTAATATTTCAAAATATAAACGCTTCAGGGATTCTGTGGATTTCATCTTAATCATCCTAAATATTGATCAGTTTTTATAGAAAACCCCCACTCATTCGAGCAGGGGTCTGTCCAAAACTAGGCTCAGTTATAGCCTTAGTTTTTCTCTTTGTCGATGATTTTGTTAGCTTGAATCCAAGGCATCATCGCACGCAGTTTGCCGCCAGTTACTTCGATACCATGCGCTGCGTTGTTACGACGACGTGCAGTCATCGACGGATAGTTCATCGCACCTTCAGTGATAAACATCTTGGCGTATTCGCCAGACTGAATGCGCTTCAATGCATTACGCATCGCTTCGCGTGACTGCTCATTGATGACTTCTGGACCAGTCACATACTCGCCGTATTCAGCGTTGTTCGAGATCGAATAGTTCATGTCAGCGATACCGCCTTCGAACATCAGATCTACGATCAGCTTCAACTCGTGCAAGCACTCGAAATATGCCATTTCTGGGGCATAACCGGCTTCAACGAGGGTTTCAAAACCCATTTTGACCAGTTCAACCGCACCACCACACAACACCGCTTGCTCGCCGAACAAATCGGTTTCGGTTTCGTCTTTAAAGGTGGTTTCGATGATACCGGTACGACCGCCACCCACGCCTGATGCGTATGACATCGCCACGTCACGCGCTTGGCCTGATGCGTCTTGGAAGATCGCAATCAGGTCAGGCACACCGCCGCCACGCACGAATTCTGAACGCACAGTATGGCCTGGCGCTTTAGGGGCAACCATAATCACGTCGAGGTCAGCACGTGGCACGACTTGGTTGTAATGCACGGCGAAGCCATGCGCAAAGGCCAATGTGCCGCCTTTTTTCAGGTTTGGTTCGATTTCTTCGCTGTATAGTTTGGCTTGGAATTCGTCTGGGGTCAGGATCATGACCACGTCAGCCGCTGCCACAGCGTCTTTAACTTCAGCGACTTTAAGACCCGCAGATTCAGCTTTTTTCCATGAACCTGAGCTAGCACGCAGACCCACGGTGACATCAACACCTGAATCTTTCAGGTTTTGTGCATGGGCATGGCCTTGTGAGCCGTAACCAATGATGGCAACTTTTTTGCCTTGGATGATCGATAGGTCGGTGTCTTTGTCATAAAAAATGTGCATAAGATGCTCCAGTGGGATCAGCAAGTTGAGCTTGCTGATCAGATTCGTTAAAAATACGCGGCGCAAAAATAACAGATTTTTGCGCAACACGTTGGAAAAATGTGCTTAAGACAACAGTGAAAATCCGCAAGCATCCTCCTTATTTTAATCAGGAGCAGACTCCCCCTTTGCAAAGGGGGCTGGGCGGATTCAAACACTCAATATTTTTTCACCGCGCGCAATGCCTGACACACCTGAACGCACCACTTCTAAAATGGTATTTTCGGCGAGTGCATCAATAAAGCCATCTAGCTTATCAGTCGCGCCAGCAATCTGGATGGTGTACGTGCTGGGTGTCACGTCGACGATCTGCGCACGGAAAATATCCGCCGTGCGTTTAATCTCAGCACGTGCTGCACCGATTGCTTTGAGCTTGATCAGCATCAGTTCGCGCTCGATATGTGCGCCTTCCGATAGATCAACGACTTTGACCACTTCAATCAGCTTGTTCAGCTGCTTAGTGATCTGTTCAATCTTGTGGTCATTGCCACTGGTGGTCAGGGTCAAACGCGACAAGGTTGGGTCCTCAGTCGGGGCGACATTGAGCGTTTCGATGTTATAGCCACGCTGACTAAACAAACCCACCAAGCGCGACAAGGCACCCGCTTCATTTTCGATGAGAACAGAAATAATCCGACGCATTAGGTACGCTCCCCTTTTCTCAGCCACATATCACGCATCGACTGTCCACCAATATGCATCGGATAGACGTGTTCTGCGGGGTCAACATAGGCATCAATAAATACGCATCGATCATTAATCGCCATCGCTTCGGCCAGTTTAGCCTCCAACTCATCTTCGTGATGAATCTGAATGCCGACATGCCCGTACGCTTCCATCAGCTTACAAAAATCAGGCAATGATTCCATATAAGAGCTGGAATGACGGCCTTCGTAATTCATGTCTTGCCACTGCTTGACCATGCCGAGTGAACGGTTGTTTAAACAGAGGATTTTGACATTGATGCCGTATTGGGTGCAGGTCGATAACTCTTGGATACACATCTGAATCGAGGCTTCACCGGTGATACAGACCACGGTACGATCAGGACAGGCCAGCTTGGCCGCCATCGCATACGGTAAACCAACACCCATGGTGCCCAGACCACCTGAGTTAATCCACTGCCGTGGCTCTTGGTACTTGTAATACAGCGCGGCAAACATCTGGTGCTGACCGACATCAGAGGTGATGATGGCTTGGCCGTTGGTGATTTTGTACAAGGCCTCAACCACTTGCTGTGGCTTCATTTCGCCGCCATTGGCGGGTTCATAGCGCAGGCCATGATGCGCACGCCATTGGGTAATTTGCGCCCACCACTGACTGATTTGCTCTGGATTGGGCTTATTGACGTTCAGCTCTTTCATTTGCGCCAACATATCCACCAGCACCGGCTCAACCGCACCGACGATTGGAATATGCGCGGTGATGGTTTTAGAAATCGCCGCTGGGTCGATATCAATATGAATAATCCGCGCGTCAGGGCAGAATTTGGATGGGCCATTGGTCACACGGTCATCAAAGCGTGCGCCGACACACAAAATCACATCAGCATGGTGCATCGACATGTTGGCTTCGTAAGTGCCATGCATACCCAGCATGCCGAGGAACTGTGGATCTTCACCCGGAAAAGCACCCAAGCCCATCAGGGTGTTGGTCACAGGATAGTTCAACAAATGTGCCAACTCAGTCAGCAGTACCGCAGCATTACCTTGAACAACGCCGCCACCGCTATAGATGACCGGACGCTTGGCCGCAATCAGCTCATCAATCGCCTTACGAATCTGACCCGCATGGCCACGATGCGGTGGCTGATAGGAGCGCAACTTGACCTTATCTGGATATTCGTAGGCGAATTTTTCTAGCGGATTGGTGCAATCTTTTGGCACGTCAATCACCACCGGACCAGGACGACCCGTTGAGGCGATATGGAAGGCTTTTTTGACGATCATGGGGATTTCGCTGGCGTGACGCACTTGGAAACTATGCTTCACAATTGGACGTGATACACCCACCATGTCAGTTTCTTGAAACGCGTCTTCGCCGATCAAATGCGATGGCACTTGACCAGAAATCACCACCATTGGAATCGAATCCATATAGGCAGTCGCAATGGGTGTGACCGTATTGGTCGCACCCGGCCCTGAGGTCACCAACACCACACCGGTACGACCCGTCACCCGCGAATACGAGTCGGCCATATGACCTGCGGC
>JBBKWW010000164.1:0-9180 GCA_037969155.1 Moraxellaceae bacterium | reverse complement strand
GCTGGGAGGATTGGCTATTTAGCGCTAAAAACCGGAAAAATCGTCGAAAAGGCAGGTGCTGCACTTTCGACGCGGTTGCGGCCATGTCGTTTGGCACGCGCAAGCGCATCTTGTAGACGCAATAAAAACTCATCTTCAGATTCGCCAATGGCATATTCGGCGACACCCGCACTAAACGTCACAATCCAGTGTTTGGCCAGACCAAAATCATGATTGCGCACCCGTAGCCGCAGTTGATCTGCAATCCGCATCGCCTCCTCTAATGCGCAATCTGGTAGTAGCAAAATAAACTCACGATCACTCCATCGCGCCAGTACATCGCTGCGCCGTTGCATGTTTTTAATTAAATTCGCAAAGTCTTGTAGCATGACATCACCCGCTAGATGACTATGCAAGTGATTGATTTTATTTAAGTGATCAATATTGATCAGTACCGCACAGAGTGGACTATGGTCGCGGATCGCTTTATATAAAAATAATTGAAACACCACCTCAAAGGTTTGTTGATTTAAGCTATTGGTTAATGGATCACAAGCAGCCAGTTGCGATAGGCTGCGTTGATCACCATATAAAATCCAGCCAAAAATAGCCAATACCACCGATAGCAGCACCAGTATTAAGCTTAAATGCAGCAAAAAAATATGATGCATCTGCGGTAGCAAGGTATTCGGCTCTAGCGTGCTAGATTGAATTGGCGTCAGCATTTGATAGAGTGCGGCGTAGCTCACGGCATGGATGACCAATGCGCCACCGATCAGTAGCAATGCCATCCAAACCAACAAGTAATGCGTACGCACTCGACTACGCATCGCGCCACTGTGTCGCTAATTCAGATTCAGAGGCCACGTCATCTCTCCGTCATCGGCGCTTTGCCGTCAACAATAGCAGGGCGATATTGTAACCGCAAAGACCGACCGTCGATGTACGAATTCCGCTATACTGTTGGCCAGATTTTTGAGGAGTGCGTTATCAGATTGATAGCGCCTCAAACCGCAACATGAATGCCTTGTCGCGAGGAGTCCTGCGTGGCCCAATACATCTATACCATGAATCAAGTGTCCAAGATGGTACCGCCGAAGCGCGAAATCTTGAAGAACATTTCCCTGTCATTCTTCCCTGGCGCCAAAATCGGTGTACTGGGTCTCAATGGTGCGGGTAAATCCACCCTACTGCGCATCATGGCTGGCGTCGATAAAGAGTTTAACGGCGAAGCACGTGCCCAACCGGGCATTAAAATCGGTTATTTAGAGCAAGAGCCACCGCTCGATTTGACCAAAGATGTGCGTGGCAACGTCGAAGATGGCTTGCGTGAGCCACTCGACGCGCTGGCGCGTTTGGATGAGGTGTTTGGTGAATATGCCGCTGAAGATGCGGATTTTGACAAACTCGCCAAAGAGCAAGAAAAGCTCGAAGGCATTATCCAAGCGTGGGATGCCCATAACCTGAATAACCAAATGGAACAAGCCGCTGACGCGCTGCGCTTGCCGCCGTGGGATGCCGACGTTAACCTGTTATCTGGTGGTGAAAAGCGCCGTGTTGCCCTGTGTCGCTTGCTGTTGTCCAAGCCCGACATGCTGTTACTCGATGAACCGACTAACCATTTGGATGCCGAATCGGTGTCATGGTTGGAACGATTCCTCAAAGACTTCACCGGCACGATTGTGGCGATTACCCATGATCGCTATTTCTTGGATAATGTTGCTGAGTGGATTTTGGAGCTTGACCGTGGTCATGGCATTCCATACCAAGGCAACTACACCAACTGGCTAGAGCAAAAAACTGCTCGACTAGAGCTAGAAGGCAAGCAAGAAGAGTCTTTTGCTAAAGCCCTGAAAAAAGAGCTGGAATGGGTGCGTAAAAACGCCAAGGGTCAGCAAGTAAAATCCAAAGCACGGATGGAGCGCTTTGAAGAGCTGAACTCACGCGAATTCCAACAGCGTAACGAAACTGCCGAAATCTACATCCCACCGGGTGAGCGTCTCGGTAATAAAGTGGTCGAAGTGACCAATATCAGTAAATCGTTCGATGATCGACTGCTCTATGAAAACCTGACCTTTACCGTGCCACCTTCCGCGATTGTTGGCATCGTCGGACCAAACGGTGCGGGTAAGACCACACTGTTTCGCATGATGATGGGTGAATTAGAGCCAGACACGGGTTCGGTCGTGGTCGGTGAAACGGTCAAAATCGCCTACGTTGGGCAGATTCGTGACACGCTAGACAACAAAAAAACCGTCTGGGAAGAAGTCTCTGGCGGCTTGGATATTCTGAAAATTGGTGACTACGAAATCCCATCACGGGCATATATCGGTCGCTTTAATTTCAAAGGCCAAGACCAACAAAAGACCGTCGGCTCGCTATCAGGTGGTGAGCGTAATCGCTTACAACTGGCCAAAATCCTCCAGCAAGGCGCCAACGTCATCCTACTCGATGAACCCTCGAACGACTTGGACGTGGAAACCTTACGCGCCCTTGAAGAAGCGATTCAGGTGTTCCCCGGTTGTGTGATGGTCATCTCGCATGATCGCTGGTTCTTAGATCGGATCGCCACGCACATCTTGGCGTTTGAAGAGGATGGTGCGCAGTGGTTCGAAGGCAACTATCACGACTACGAGGCATGGCGTAAGTCTCGGCTCGGTGATGAGGCACGGCCTAAACGCGCCAAGTACAAGAAAATCGGCGGTTAATCGATTGTTTTTTTATTTAAAAAATGGGAGCTTAGGCTCCCATTTTTTATGGGTCAGATGATGGCCAGTAGCGCTGCATTTCGAGGTAGGTAAACGAGGCTGACCAGCCAATTAAGACCAAGCCGACCAGACCTTCTGTACCTGCAATAAACCGAATCGTACCGATGGGTACGAGATCACCAAAACCGACCGAGCTATACACGGTCGATGAGAAGTAAATATCATCCAGAAAGTGCCGCGATTGACTGCCATGAATATAACCGTACTGCGGAAAATACTGCAAAATATGATAACCAATACCAAACAGCCAAATTTCAATCAAATGCAGGCCGATCACGCCAGTAATGCTATACAGCAACAGTCGTCTGCGTGGTGATTGATAGCGACGGCGCAGCCACTGATTGAGCAGGCTAAGCCCTTCGTAGTGAATCAGTACCACACCAGATACCAGCATCAGCGTTACTACCACTATCACGATATTGGCAGTCCAGTCCGCATATAGTGCCGTGTTCAACATCACCAATACGCCTAAAATTCGTCTATTCCAGTATGCATGCTGAATGACCACCAAGCATTTTGAGTCTTGTTTAACAATGCACAATCGCCGCCAAGTTATGCCTGCAATCTGTAAAAAACAACCCGATTAAGATGATCCATGCTATAAAACCGCTCAATGACCGAGCCATTGCGGAGCAAAAAATATGTCGACTAGTCCTGTTAATGAAAAATTGCTCATGTTTTCGATGAGCGGCTATGTGTTTTTACTGGTTGGACTGGGGCTATTCGGCTGGTCAGTCTCACTGTTTTGGCAGGCACAAGGTTTTGATGGCATGGCTTTGGGTGCACTGATTACGGCGTTTTTGACGCTTAAAGGCTTATCCGTTATCTCACCGAATGAAGCATTGATCACCACTTTTCTTGGCACCTACATGGGTACGATGAAAAAAAGCGGTTTGCGCTGGGTTAATCCTTTTTACAGCACCGAAAAAATCAGCCTGCGGGCACGTAATCTAAATGGTGAGATGCTCAAGGTTAATGACAAAAACGGTAATCCGATTGAGATTGCCGCCGTGGTGGTCTGGCAAGTACAAGACACAGCACGCGCCGTGTTTGATGTGGATAGTTATGCGTTGTTTGTACATGTACAGTCTGAAGCAGCGGTACGTAAACTGGCTGGATCGTACGCCTATGATGACCATGATGAGCACCAAGAACAGATCACCTTACGTGATGGCACTGGCACGATTAATGAATACCTAGAAGCCGAGTTAAATGATCGGCTGTCACGGGCAGGCGTGCATGTGATTGAGGCGCGGATTAGTCATTTGGCGTATGCACCCGAAATTGCACATGCCATGTTGCAGCGGCAGCAAGCCTCAGCCGTGGTGGCAGCACGGCGGCAGATCGTCGAAGGCGCGGTGGGGATGGTGGAAATGGCCTTGTCTCGCTTAGAAGAGCATGGCACGGTACAACTCGACAATAATCGTAAAGCGGCCTTGGTGAGTAACTTGCTGGTGGTTTTATGTGGTGAAAAAAGTGTCACGCCAGTGGTGAATACCAGTGCTGACTAGGGTCTGTTGATCCTTCCTAAATAAATCCGAAAAGCGGCTTTAAAAGCCGCTTTTCTGCGTCATGGCTGGCAGACTATTGGTCGATTGGCCAGCCGCCTTGGGATAGGTGAGTATGATTCTACTGCGAGAATGTAATCGCATATTCATTGGTTGTACCCATCACTGGGTCTACCTTCATGAGGACGACATGCTTGCCTTGATCATCAAGATAAAACGCTGCCCGAGCGCTTGAGCTGTAACTCTGTTGATGATCAGCACTGTTGGTCATCGGTAGAGGTAACTGACGCTGAAAGCTCAAGAAGCGTGCATCATATTCTTCAACTTGTCCTGTATTACTACTAGTGACGATTAGACGATTCAGGGCAGTATTCATATCCAAGCTATGGATATGTGACTTAAATTTGCCTGCATAGTTGAGACGAGTGGTCTTAGGGTTGTATTGATAGCCGTCCCCACAAGTCGTAAATAAGCGCTGTCCTTTATTGGCTAAAAAGAAACTCAGTCTTTTATCATCGTAATAGTTGCTATTACACTGCTCAAAGGCTTGTGTCCCTGTCACTTGAGTCAGTGCAATTGCGTCATTTGACTGTTGCAGTGTCCACAATTGCTGGTTGAGCTTGACCAAGGTGACATCATCTTGTCTGATGAATTGCAGTCGGTTAATCGTTGAACTCGATAGGCCTTTCAGAGTGATCGATTTCTTAGAGATTTTACCCGTATCGAGCGCGACTAAGGCATATTTTAACGTGCCGGTATAAATCCATTGATTACTGTTGTAATCGTAGTCAGAGGTAGCGGCAATGTTTTTATCAAAGATCAGCGCATTTTGTTGATCTAGCATGAACACAGCATCGGCATAAGAGACGGTACTGCCTAGACTGATGGAGCGCAGCAGTTTTCTTTGTGCAAGATCAAGATGGGATAGTCGTCCATCTTGCATAATTGTGGCAAATTTTTGATCTGCGGATAAGCCAAGCGCAGTTCCGATCAGGGGTAAGCCCATGGCAAACGATTTTTTATTGCTAATATCGTAGAGGTGCAGCAATGATGAGCTGTTGTCGAGCATGATCAACTGCTTCAAGCTTTGGCTATATTGGATTACTGATGGGGTATAGGCGAGGGGTTGTGGGACGCTGTATGGGGTAACGTTGACCGAAAATGTATACAGGTCGATCCCGAGACGTCCGTCATGGCTATAGCTTTTGGCAGTGACTTGATAGCGGCCGATTTGGTCTGGTGTGAGGCCACAGTGTTGAGCGTCGATGATGCTACTGATTGCGCTGCTATTGGTGGGCTTGCTCGTGAGTTCACAGGTCACCGTGGTATTCGTGGCAGCGCGGTCTAGCTCAAGTGTGAGTGCTTGTTTGGCATTCGCATCGTAATAACGTTCATACTGCTGCCTGACAAGATCAAAATCAGGCTTTGGTTTAATTTTTGCTTTCAGGTTAAAGGTGTGGCTGACCGCCTCGCTCCAGATTTTACCGTCATACACGCGTAGTTGTACCGTATATTCACCGCTTTGATCGGCTTCGATATGGGTAATACCCGGTGCTTCTGCTGAGTTAAACATGCTGTTTTTGAGAAGGCTGCTCGCTGGTGCCTGTACGATTTGCCATAAAAACTGTTTGAGCCCATCGCCATCAGGATCGCTGCTATCGATTGCGCTGAGTTGGATGCCGTCTTCTGTGCGATCAATGACGTTGATTTTGGCGATGGGGGCTTGGTTTTTAGGCGCGATGGGGTCAGGATTTTGGATGGTGACTTCGGCTGGGCTCACATAGACTGGTGTGGTGTCATCACCACATCCAACCATGGTGAGTGCAATACTCATCGCCAGTGCCATATTGTGCAGTCGAAAGGATGCCAAGGACATTTTTAAATTCCCAAATAATGACTTTGTTGTCGCTGTGAAGTGTATCTTGTTTTTTTGATTTAAGTTCTTTTTTAGAAAATATTGAGAGTGATCACCTGCTAAAATTGTGCCGATTCTAGCGCTTCTTGCGGATATACAGCACCTTTTCGACTTTTGCTACCAGAGCGCCATCTTCAGCCAAAATTTCGACTGGATAGGTGCGGTAAACCGGCTGGCCGTTACTGGCCAGTTCAATAATCAAAGCCACTTCTTCAGGACTGATTTGCATGATGGTATGCACGTGGCCGCGCCCCGGTGCGACGAACTCAATACTCGCAGCTTTGTCCCAGACGATATAGTCTTCACCGAGCTGATTGATCAAAATCAACATGAAAAATGGATCAACCATCGCGTACAAGCTACCCCCAAAATGTACGCCGACGTAGTTGCGATTGACCCGCGTCAGTGGCATTTCAACCCGAACACGCCCAGCCGCCATATCTACCTCAGTGACCCGCACGCCTGCCCCGAGATAAGGCGCGTAGCTGTTAATCAGTAGTTTAATAAATAGGGGATGTTTTTTGATGCGACCAAACATGAGACTGAATCCAGTGTTTTAGGTATGGCTATGATAGGCCAAATAAGTGGTTCAGAGTAGTGTAAACAGTCGTGCCGATGTCTACCGGCTGATGTATGCAACCCATCGCGTGTTTGACACTCAGATATGTTGCACCATGAGTATGCGGTAAATTCAATATTATATGGCGAAACTGATAAATCACTACGCTGGACTGTTGCTGTAGCATCACCCCATGCGTCTGCTGGGTTTGTTAAACTGGTCTTTGACTCGCTGAATGAGATGACGTGCTGATGAGCCAACATGCTGTATGCCTCCGACCGATCTTGTATTCATTTCGGCGTTGTCCGTATGCGATGCGCGCGCGATTGGCCTTGTGTTATGCCCGACAACATATCGAGTTACGCGAGATTGTGCTACGAGCGAAACCTGCTGAGATGTTGGCAATTTCACCCAAAGGCACAGTGCCTGTGCTGCAACTGCCTGACGGACGGGTGATTGAGCAAAGCCTTGAGATTATGCAGTGGGCATTGGCACAGCAGGATCTCGCTCAGTGGTGGCTACCAGATCCATCACAACAGCGTCAAATCATGGCGTTGATTACGGACAATGATGGCGCGTTTAAAGCGGCGTTAGACCGTTATAAGTATCCAGATCGCTATCCTGAGTCTCATGGTCAGCAAACAGCACACCAGTATCGTGCGCAAGGTGAAGTATTTATTTGTCAGTTGAATGGTCTATTACAGCAACAGCGTTATTTAGTGAGTGAGCAAGTCAGCTTAGCCGATGTGGCGATTTTTCCATTTGTTCGGCAGTTTGCACAGGTTGATCGGGCGTGGTTTGATCAGACGGATTATACGTTTGTTCACCAATGGCTGGCTGAGTGGTTGGAGAGTGGCTTGTTTGGCCAAGTGATGCAAAAATTTCCAGTGTGGCAATCTGGCACACGCGGTGTTGCTTTTGGCGCAGATTGAGTTTTTTTGTCGTGAAATGCCCTAGTGCTACTTCAATGTTAACGCTTTGACATCCTTGTATCTTGATTCCTGTAGTGGTTAGCTCCCATTACATGCAAGCGGTAAGAGTTTGGTGACATCCTGAAGCCTTGAGCTTGACGAGGAGATAAAACCTACCGCTTGTCCTTCATCACCATTCCAACCCTGTACGGTAGCCAAGCGCTTAGACGCTGTATGAACAAGGTCAGTCGGTGTGAACGGTGAATCTCAATGAAAGGAAAAGATCATGTTCTATCTCGGTATTGACGTATCCAAAGCCACGCTAGACTGTTGTTTATTATATCAAGGTGTCGATGGCAAAAGAAAAAACATTAAAACCACCAACACTGCAAATGGCTTTAATAAGATCATTGCGTGGGTTGAGAAGCACCAATGCGCCTTAAGCCAAACTTTGGTCGCTATAGAGGCAACCTCAATCTATCATGAGTCCTTAGCAATGGCTTTGGCTGATGCTGGACTACAGGTTTCTGTCGTCAATCCTGCACGCGTTCGTAGCTTTGCTCAAGGGTTGTCAATCCTGCATAAAACAGATCAGGTCGATAGCGTCGTGTTGGCTAAATTTGTCGCTTTAGCTCGTCCTGAAAAATGGACTCCACCCAGCCATGATGCTCGACAACTCAATGGCTTGCTGGCTCGTCGAGAGACGTTAGCTGCAGATTTACGTCGCGAACAGAATCGTATGGAAAAGATGCTTTCTATTGCCACACCAGTAGAAATACGTGCTTCCATAGAGCGAGTGACCACGTTTATCGAGCAAGAGATTGCCCAATTAGACCAGCAAATCAATGATCATATCGATCAACATCCAAAGCTCAAAAATGATCAAAAGCTGCTGACAAGCATTCCTGCCATTGGTAAGCGCACCAGTTTGATGATGCTCAATTTGCTTCAAATGCATCACTTTGACTGTGCAAGTCAAATGGCGGCTTATGTCGGACTTGTACCCATTCAACGCCAGTCGGGAACGTCTTTGAAAGGACAGGCTCATTTATCAAAAGCGGGTTCATCAAAAGTCCGATCAGGATTATATATGGCTGCGGTTGTTGCGATTCAGTACAACCCGCATATCAAAGCAACTTATCAACGTCTGTTGCTGCGTGGAAAAACAAAGATGTCCGCGTTAGGTGCTGCGATGCGCAAATTGGTCCATTTATGCTTTGGTGTCATCAAAAACCAAACAGCCTATCAGGCAGATTATTTCCCTAAATTGGCGATTTGAGGGTTGACTATTAAGACGGTATCTCCCCGAGCTAAAGCACGGGAATTCCTACAGCTAGACGGCAATGTCCTGCCGCGAAACAGATACTGTCATTCTCTGTTTCTTATTCCAGCGTAAATCTACCTTTCGGACTACATTAAATGCGCGATTTACAATGGGAAAATCGTTTTCTTGCTGTTGTGTCAGCGTGCTCGCTAAGGGTAATACACAACAAACCAATACTAGCAATTCTAACACCCCATGACAATGAGCAATATATTG
>JBBKWW010000163.1:0-9203 GCA_037969155.1 Moraxellaceae bacterium | reverse complement strand
CAATATATTGCTCATTGTCATGGGGTGTTAGAATTGCTAGTATTGGTTTGTTGTGTATTACCCTTAGCGAGCACGCTGACACAACAGCAAGAAAACGATTTTCCCATTGTAAATCGCGCCTTTAAGGTAGTCCGAAAGGTAGGTTTACACTGGAATAAGAAACAGAGAATGACAGTATCTGTTTCGCGGCAGGACATTGCCGTCTAGCTGTAGGAATCCCCGTGCTTTAGCTCGGGGAGGATGTCAATGCACATAACCTGACAAAAATGCAGATTGTCTCTGCTGAGGTTGCTCAAAAAAGTATAAATAAACACAGATGGCAATTGATAAACCCTGCAAAAGTCCCCATCTTAGCCGCAAGATTCGTGTGGCTGTATTGATCGGATGCCTAAAACCGAGGTCAATGCATGTCACCAAAACACCGTGATTGCGAGGGGAGTGAATACAGAACATGGCAAAACGTGATTATTATGAAGTGCTTGGTGTAGCTAAAAGCGCGAGTGAAGATGAAGTCAAAAAAGCCTATCGTAAGCTGGCGATGAAATATCATCCTGACCGTAACCCTGATGATCCTTCGGCTGAAGACAAGTTTAAAGAGGCTTCGGCAGCATACGAAGTTTTGTCAGATGCGCAAAAACGCGCGGCCTATGATCGGATGGGACACGCGGCTTTTGAGGGTGGCGGTGGCGGTGGTGGTTTCGGCGGCGGTGGCGGCGGTGACTTCCAAGATATCTTTAGCCAGTTCAGTGATATTTTTGGGCGGCAAGGTGGCGGCGGCGGTGGCCAGTCGCGGCAGCGTCGTGGCGCAGATTTACGCTATGTCATGGAGCTAACGCTCGAAGAAGCGGTGCGTGGTATCAAAAAAACGGTCACCTTTACCGCACCTGCAAGCTGTGAAGCATGTGATGGTAAGGGCAGTAAAAGCCCTGAAAATGTACAAACCTGCCCGACCTGTCGTGGTGCAGGACAGATTCGGATGCAGCAAGGCTTTTTTTCGGTCAATCAAGGTTGTCCAACCTGTCATGGTCGCGGCAAAGTCATTAAAGATCCCTGCAATGTCTGTCATGGCTCAGGTGTCACGGATCGGTCGCGTACCCTTGAGGTCAGTATTCCAGCGGGTGTCGATACGGGTCAGCGGGTTCGGATCACGGGTGAGGGTGAAGCCGGTGGCGCGGGCGCACAAAATGGCGACCTGTATGTCGAAGTCGTGGTGCGTGAACACAATGTATTCCAGCGTGATGGTGCAGATCTGTATATGGATGTGCCAATCAGTTTTGCTGATGCTGCACTGGGTAAAGAGGTCGAAGTACCGACACTTGACGGCCGGATTAGTCTGAAAGTACCGGAAGGTACTCAGACGGGTCGTTTATTCCGTGTGCGTGGTAAGGGCGTTAAACCTGTACAAAGCAGCATGATTGGTGATTTGATTTGTCGGATTATGGTGGAAACACCCGTCAATCTGACTGCACGCCAAAAAGAGCTGTTGCGTGAGTTGCAGGCCAGTATGGATGACGATGCTGGTCAATCGCCAAAGAAAAAATCATTCTTTGATAAATTATTTTCTTAACCAGCCAACAACACAATCGTCTTTTTTTGCGCCGCTGTAGTCTTGCATACTCAGCGGCGCAAGTGAGCCAGTAGCTGTTGAGACAATCTCTTGGGAGTAATTCATGAGTCAGGCAGTACGGATTGGAATTTTAGGTGCGGGTGGCCGGATGGGCCGCACGCTGATCCAAGCGGTTCAACAAGCGGGCGCTGTCTTGGCGGCGGCAGTTGAGCAGCCCAATAGCAGCTTAATTGGCGCCGATGCAGGCGAGTTGGCAGGTATTGGCAAGCTAGGGGTTTCGATTGTCGGCGACTTGGCGGCAGTGATTGCCGATTGTGATGTCTTGATTGATTTCACCACACCGACCGCGACCATGCAGCATTTGGCACTGTGTCAGGCACAGGGTTGTGCCATTGTGATTGGCACGACTGGATTAAGTGACCAACAAAAAGCCCAGTTGACGGCCACTGCCCAGCAGATTCCTGTGGTGTATGCTGCCAATTACTCGGTTGGGGTGAATATCTCGTTAAAAATGCTCGACCTTGCCGCGCGTGCATTTGGCGACAGTGTCGATATCGAGATTATTGAAGCGCATCATCGGCATAAAGTCGATGCACCATCAGGGACGGCATTCATGATGGGCGAGGTCGTCGCAGATGCACTAGGTCGTGATTTGAAGCGTGATGCCGTGTATGCGCGTGAAGGCCAAACCGGTGCGCGAGATCGGCAAAGCATTGGGTTTCAAACCATTCGCGGTGGCGATATCGTCGGTGAGCATACCGTGATGTTTATTGGGGAAGGTGAGCGAGTAGAGGTCAAGCATGTGGCCACTAGTCGGATGAATTTTGCCAGCGGTGCCGTGCGTGCTGCCAGTTGGGTGTGTGGTCAGCCCGCGCATCAATATGATATGCAAGATGTCCTGGCGTTACGCTAGTCGAAGGAGAAATTTAGCCAATGAAAGGTTTGCAGCAGTTATCCGGCGTTATTTTATTCAGTAGCTTATGTCTGCTCGCCGTGCCTATGTCGTCTAGTGCCGCGCCAGTCGATGAGCGAAATAGCACCAAAAAACTGGTGATTGACCGTCAAGATATTAAAGTCTGGACGTATCAGGTGGCTGGCAATCCTTCGTTTAATTATCGTGCGACAACGATTGTGAAAAGTAACTTAGTCGGTACCGTCGCAGCGATTATGGATGCCCAGTATTTACCAGAATGGGTGCCGCATACTGGACGGGTCGAGTTATTAGACAGTGATGAAAAGGCAGGCACATTTGCTATGCTCATGGAGTTGGACTTTCCATTTCCACTGAGTGATCGTGATGTGGTGTTTACTGGTACGATCAAGCAACAGCCCAACGGCACCATTCTGATCGAAAATCGTGCGGCCACGCATCCAAAAGCCCCTGTTCGCGAAGATTTTTTGCGGATTACCCGTTATGAAGGCAGTTGGACGTTGCGCCCGATTGATGCGCAGCATACCGAAGTCACCACGATAGGCTATGCCGATCCAGCAGGCTCATTACCCACTGCAATTGTGAATATGTTTGTGCAACAGCAGCCGTACTTAATGCTACGCAACATGAAGAGTGTGGTGCAATCGCTTAAGTATCAACGCGCCAAATTATTTAATTTAAAGAACTTTACGCCGCAATAACCAGCTGAGTGCGACACCGTGCGCAGAGGGCACGGTGTCTGCTTCGCTGTTACCAGCCGAGCGCTTGTTGTTGGGCAATCACCAGATCACGAATCCCCGATTCAGCCAATTCGAGCATGTGATTACATTGTGCCCGATTGAACGGTTTGCTTTCGGCAGTGCCTTGTAGCTCAATAAACTCACCAGATTGGGTCATCACCACGTTCAGATCGGTTTCACACTGTGAGTCTTCTTCATAGCAAAGATCCAGCAGCGCCTCGTCTTTGTACATGCCGACCGATACGGCAGCAACCAAGCCTTTGAGTGGATCTTGACTCAGTTTACGTTGCTTCATGAGGATTGCCAGCGCATCGACCAAGGCCACTGCACCACCAGTGATGGCAGCAGTGCGAGTGCCGCCATCGGCTTGCAACACGTCACAGTCAATCAAAATAGTATTTTCACCCATTTTTTTTAGATCGACCATCTGGCGTAAACTGCGTCCAATCAGGCGTTGAATCTCTTGCGTGCGCCCAGATTGTTTGCCTCGGGCTGCTTCACGGTCATTACGAGTATGGGTTGAACGAGGCAGCATGCCGTATTCAGCCGTGATCCAGCCTTGGCCTTTACCCTTGAGGAATCGTGGCACACCGGTTTCAATGCTGGCGGTACACAGCACTTGTGTGTCACCAAAACAGACCAAAACAGAGCCTTCTGCATGTCGGGTAAACTGACGCGTAAAGCTGATCGGGCGGAGTTGGTCGTTTTGGCGTTGATCTAAGCGCATAGTGGATTCCTAAAAACGGTAATGATGCCCCATACCAGCAGCATGCTGTGCTGGGATTGTCTATTATAGGGCCTGATGGCAGTCAGCCCAATCAAAATCAAAATCATCTGTGTCGGCCAGATTGCGCATTGGGCAAATGAATCGCACCGTTTATCTTAAAGTGCATCGCGGAATAGAACGGTCGTGGGCATAATTCCCCCAAACCAGTATGTTTGTGTCGGCCTATTGAAAATTCCTGTGATGTCAAGCTAAAAAAGGTGTGCAGATGCCCTGTGTGTGCCGGTAAAATATGACATTAGAGGAATCTGTGGCTTGTTTAAAGCACTGGATTCAGATTGATCTTGCGGGTTCTGGGGAGCATCCATGCGTCATGCCAACGGGCCATTTTTTTCATCAGTGAAACTACGCCAAACCGCATTATCTCGGGGATTGTGTCTTGCCCTTGGCTGCACAGGTAGTCTTGCGTATGCGCAAGCCCTTCCTGCACCGGGCTCACTGATTACCAACGTGGCCAGTGGCGACTTTGTCGACCGTTTTGGTAACACGCAAATCATTAACTCTAATCCAGTCGAACTGATCGTGACCGAGGTGCGTGCGCTGCAATTGGTACGCGACCAAGATCAAATCGGCCTGATTGGTGGCCAGATCAGTTATCCACATACCCTGACCAATACCGGCAACGTGGCAGATAGTTACACGTTCTCCGTGAATCAGCTGACGACGGATAATTTTAATTTACTCGGTTTGGCGCTGTATATTGATCGCAATCAAGACGGCATTCCTGACGATAATATTAACTTGCTGCTGGTCGGTAATCAGATCATCTTACAAGCGGGCGAGTCGGTTGCTTTAGTGGCAGCGGCGACGATTCCGACCAATCGACAGTCTGGTGATCGCGCCGATTTTAGTTTGACCGCGACGAGCCAAGCGGCTGTTGCCCCGCCGAGTGCGACGGTGACCGATATCACTCGTGTCACAGAAGGCGGTGTACTGGCGGTTAATAAGAGCCAAAGTCTAGCAACCGGTGCACTAGGGTCGGTGATTACCTATACTTTGCGCTATAGCAATACCGGTAATGCCCCCGCTGAATTACGCATCACAGACGTACTCGACGCGACTGAACTCAGCTACGTGGCGAACAGTGGGCGTTGGAGTAACAGTAGTGTGGCGCTGACTGATGGCGCTGGCGAAAACGCCGCCAATAGCGCAATTTCTGATTATCTGGTCAATAGCACTGCCAATCAGCACAACATCACGGTGGTGATTCCAAGTGTGCCGGCACAATCGACCGGTAGTATTAGCTTTCAGGTTGAGGTGATGAGCACCCCGAATGGTAAAGTCGACAACACCGCAACCTATCAGCAGCTCAATGGCGTGACAACGGTTAAAAATACCAGCACCAACACGGTGACCTTTACGGTACAGGGTGTGGTTGGCGTGGTGTTAAACAACAACAGTGGTTCGCCGGTCAACGCCAATCCGCAAAACGCTGCACCAGATAACTTGGTGACGGTGACGAATGCAGCAGCGGGCGTTGAGACGTTGTTTGATAACTATGTCTGGAATACCGGCGATCAAATTGATACTTTCAACTTAAGCTTTGTGCCAACGAATCTGCCTGCTTGTGCTACGGTGCGTCTCTACACGGCAGATGGCAAAACCCTACTGACTGACAGTAACGGTGATGGCCTCATTGATACTGGGTCGATGCGGCCTAATGTATCTACAAACATCAAAGTCGGCATCAGCAGCACCCAAGATTGCGCAATCGCAACCTCAGTCTTCGTCGATGTGACCGCAACCTCGAGCAATAATCCAAACCTCAGCGACCCAATTCGCAACCAACTCGATGTGATTACACAGGGTGGCACGGATCTATACAACAGCGACAATAGTGGTGTGGGCAATCCTAATCCCGATAACACAGGTGCAGCGTTTATCACCAAGCCCATTTTAGCTGCGGGTACAGCTGTGTTTCCTTTGGTGGTGCAGAACACAGGTGCATTGATTAATAACTATCATTTGATTGCCGATGGTGACGGCATACTCGACCCTCTGAGCAACAGCAATCAGTTGCCAGCAGGTTGGTCGGTTGAATTCTTTAGTCAGCTAGATCCCAGTTGTGCCACGCTCGGTGAGAACATCACCAATTCTGGACCAGTTGCTGCGTCTGGTGGCACGCTGGCCTACTGTGCGGTCATCACTGCACCTGCGGGTGCTGCACCACAGGATTTTCCAGTTTGGTTTGCAGTGCGCTCATCGTTGAATGGTCAAACCGATATTTTAAAAGACCAAGTACAAGTGCAAGCCACGCGCTTACTCACGCTACAAGCGGATAATCAAGGTCAAGTGTCGATTGGTGGTACGGTTGTCTATAGCCACACCCTGACCAACGTGGGTAACGTCACAGAAGGTGCCGCACCAGGTGACTTGTTGCTCAGTCTTGATTCAAGTAATGCCAATAGCATGCTAGGTACGCTGTACTATGATGCCAACGATGATGGTGTGTTAGATGCCAATGATCCACAAGTATCTGATGTTGCCGCGCTTGGGCTCACCAATGGCGGCGTCGGCCTAGATCCGAATGAGTCGATTCGCTTACTGCTCAAAGTAGATGCCCCCAATACCCTGACCAATGGCGCAATCGGTAGCTTTGTACTCACGGCAACGCCTATTGGGCTGATTGCTGGCCTGCCTGCCGATCCGGTGAGTAACACTGATGTGACACGGGTCAGTGCCAATCAAGTGCGCCTGCAAAAAATGCAAGCACTCGATGCGGGCTGCACGGGTACACCTACCGCATATTCGATTGCGCCTTTAGCCATTGAGCCGGATCAATGTGTGTTTTATCGGGTGACAGCAACGAACGATGGTGCAGAGCCTGTCAATCAAGTGGTGATCAGTGATCGTATTCCCGCATATACCGGCCTGTTTGGTACGCCACTGGTGTCGCAAGGCTCACTCACGCAGCCGAGTCCAGCCGTCAATGGTTATCAAGGTGAAGTCGAAGCCGATCTCGGCACACTGCCCCCGAGCCAATCAGCGACGCTTAATTTTGCGATTCGCGTGGATCCGGTGAACTAATTGTCAGCGAATCGCTGTGGCTCAGGAAAGAAGGAACGCTCGATGAACTTGCAACGCTTCAACACATTGCAACGCTCTAATTCAGGCCGTACATCTCGTCTGGCAAGACAGTTGAGTCCACTGGCGCTGGCGATTTGTGCGACTTGGCCGGTACAGGCTGCCCCGACAGGTCAAGTGCTGCCGAACAGTGCCTTGCCTTTGGCAGGGACAGTCATCAGTAACATGGCGGTCGGTGAGTATATTGAAGAAGGCACGACAGTGGTGCAGACCAGTCGTTCAAATCTGGTCGAAACCACGATTGTTCCGGTCTATGCTTTTCGCCTAGACCAAGATCGTTTGCTGGTCAGCAATGCGGGTCAACAGGTGTTTTTTTCGCATGAGTTGCGTAATACCGGCAATACGACCGATAACTATCAGTTGGTGTTGAACGATCCGGTCGGTGGTATAGAGTTTGCCGATGAAGCGATATATTTTGATCGTGACCGTAATGGTGTGCCGGATGGTATTGCCTTAACACCAACCCAGCTTGCTGCGCTTACGTTACAAGCCGGTGAGGCGATTGGCTTGTTAGTCGGTGCCACAATTACTGTCGGTACAGCACCGAATACTTATAGCAATAGTTTGGTGTTGTCTGCCAAGTCGAATACGGACAGCAGCCTGCAAACCTTGCTAAACAACGATAGTCTGATCATCAGCAATCAGGCAGTCATTAAAGTCCGCAAGTCTTATTCAGTCAGCCAAGCGCCAAGCGGCACAATCGTAACGGTACGTCTGAATTATGAAAACACCAGTGCAGTGACCAGTGGTCTGGTGCGAATTACCGATGTACTAACAGATACACGATTAGCCTACCAGTCGAGTACGGGGACATGGAGTGGCGGAGCAACTGTCACAGATGGTCCTGCGGATGATAGTCCCGGCTTAAACTATGAATATCAGGCTGCCAGCAAAACTGTGATTGCAGAGTTGACCTCTGTACCCGCCAACAGCAGTGGTGTGATCAGCTTCAATGTTTTGATTACTGCACCACTAGCGGGTGATATTCCGAACACCGCAGGTGTGGTGTACGATCCAGATAATAATGTAGGAACTGCTAACAACGTTACCACGACTACCAACACTGCGATTGTCAAAGTACCCGCAGTGTATGGGGTTGAAATCAACGGCTTGGTCAGTTCAGCGAGCGCGTTGCCCGCCGATAACCTTGTGGTACGGCCAACAGTTGCGCAAGGTGGCGTGGCAAGCTTTGCTAACTATGTTTGGAACACTGGTAATATTACCGATACCTATAACCTCACGATTAGCAGTAGTAATTTGCCAGCTGGCAGTGTGGTGGAGTTCTTCCGCGCCGATGGTGTGACCCCGATTCTCGATAGTAATGGGGATGGGATTGCTGATACGGGTTCATTGGCCGTGGGTGCGTCATTGCCGATTGTGGTTAAGGTGCGCTTTCCAGCCTCGCTGACCACGACGCCAGTCGGCGGTTATAGGGTGTTTCCTTTGGCACAGTCGATAGCCCGTGCTGCAACCAACAACACGGTTGAAGACCGTACGGATCAGATTCTGACGCAATTGGTTGACTTGTTTAACACCAACCCCAATACGGGGGTGGGGAATGGTGTGATTGATAATGCGGGTGCAGCCCTAAAAACCCTGACTACCCAGTCGGGAACAACGGTGATTTATCCGATTAGTGTCACGCATACTGGTACACCAACGCAATATCGCCTTGCTGCGGATGCTGATGGAGATTTTGCTACGGTCGGATTACCGGCCGGTGTCTCGGTGGTGTTTGCGGAGACCGGCATCAATGGAAACTGTACACCGATTGGTGTAACAACGGGGCAAACTCGCGTACTCAATGCTGGTGAAACGCAAGCACTGTGTGCAGTGGTCAGTGTTGCTGCTGGCACGCCGGCGGCGACGGTGGATTTGTATTTCCGAGCCTTTAGCCCAACCTATGTCAGTACGATTGTACCCACCAATGCGGGTTCAGATATTATTAAAAATGCGCTGACGATTGTGAATCCTGCTGTTCCGCAGTTGGCCTTTACCCCAGATTTACGCGGCCAAATTGCCCCAAGTGGTACGATTGTCTACACGCATGTGATTGTCAATAACGGCGCGACAGTGATTGTGCCGCGTGCGGGAACC
>JBBKWW010000162.1:0-3412 GCA_037969155.1 Moraxellaceae bacterium | reverse complement strand
CCGCCAGATCATCCTCGGATTGATGCGCAAGGCAATTGGGGCATGCAAGTCGGTGGGGTGATGGTACTGCTGGCGACTGCATTGGTGTTGTACTTCGGGATTTTTCCGAGTGCGATGATCGATTGGTCGATTGCTGCGCAGGTGTATGCAGGGCAGTAACTGGCCTGTATGTGTCACCCAAAACCAGATCTGTTGATCTGGTTTTTTTATGGCTTTGGGGTATGGAGGGTATACTTGGACTCCTCAGAAATATGATGCTATTTCTAATTTATCGTCACTGACCTTTGATGTTTTGAAGTAAGCTGGTGGCAAGTTCTTGGGAGGCTATTCATACACTGTATGTGCTCTTCTAATAATTTTTAATAGGAACCTTGAGTCGGAACGTGAAAAAACGACTATTTTTCCTAACCATTTTTATTCGTTTAAGCGATTGTTATGCAGCGCTCAGGAGCCCAATATGCCGATGAATCAGGTATCAAAAGATCAGCCCATTACAAAATCAGAGTTTCATCAACGACTGCGACAATGGTTTCAGAGCACTGATGAACAAATAATCGGTTCGGATGAGGTCGATGGTCGTACCCGCTGGATTTTTATTCAAGAAGGTGCAAGTTTATTTACACTTCATGCAGATACCTCACGCCAAGCGGTCGAGTGGTATTTATCGACTGTCACGGAACACGGCGACGACTTAGCATGGGAGGTGACACAAAGCCAGCGTGGAAAAATGACTGCTGTTGCCTATGGCCCCACAGCACTGCGAAAAACCGCGTTTTACCTGTACGTTGTGTGAAAGTGCCATATCATTCAATAATTGTCTGCTCTGAATGTAAGTGCGCCTCATTGGAATAAAAAAATATGATGTAGCCTCATTCGCGGCAGGCAGTTGCCAGAGTGCAAACGTTACAAATGATGGGAAGGTGCATGTATTTAACTGCTACCCTTACATTGCTTTGCTAACATCAAATCTTGACTCAATACCGCCCCACCAAAATCTCCGGTGACGGTGGCAGTTGTTGCTGTTGGCAAAATTCAATAAAGCTTTTTAAGCCCGGCCCTTGGTATTTTTGCCGATGCACAATCAAAAAGAACGGCCGCACCAACGACCAAAACGGCGTATCCAAAATCACCAACTGCTGATTCTCTAACATAGGCTCAATCGCCAAGCGTGAAATACAACCGACCCCAATCCCACCCGCGACGATTTTTAAAATCGCCTCATTATGGCCGAGCGTCAGGCGGATCTTGGCATTCGGCAGATCATGCACCACCACCTTATCAAACACCTCACGCGTGCCAGAACCTTCCTCGCGTAAGATCCAATCGACGTGGATAAAATCCGCCGCCGTCAGCCCGCGCTGTAACTGCGCCAGTGGATGACTTGGCGCACAAAACACCGCCAGCTCATCATGCCGCCATGGAATTGCGTGCAGTTGCGCGACATGACAAGAGCCTTCGATCAAACCCAAATCAAGCTGAAACTGACTGACCGATTCGATGATTTGGCGGGTGTTGCCGACTTGAAGTTTGAGCTGTGCTTCGGGTTGCTGGCCGAGAAAGGTGGCCATCAAATCAGGCATCAGATAGTCGCTGATGGTCAGCGTTGCACCCAAACGCAGATCAATTGGCTGCCGTTCGCCGCGTGCCGCTTGTTCAAACGTATCACAGCGCCCGAGAATTTCTAACGCTTGCGGCAGTAAATATCGACCCAGATCATTCAGTTGTAAGCGTTTGCCGAGTCGATCAAACAGCGGGCTGTCTAGTGCATCTTCGAGGTCGCCGAGTGCCATACTGGCCGCGCTTTGGGTCAGTTGTACCGTTTCGCTGGCGCGGGTCACGGTGCCTTCTTGTGCGACCGCCACAAATACTGCCAATTGGCGCAGTGTCATTCGCATGTTGACTCCCCTTGACCCATTCAAAACCAGCAACATGCTACCATTAGCAGGTTTGATTTGATGCGTTGAATTGTGATGAGCGATGATAAATTTAGCCGTGAAACGGTGCTGTCGGTACGGCGTTGGTGTGACACGCTGTTTAGCTTTAGCTTGAGTCGTCCAGCACATTTTCGCTTTACTGCGGGGCAGTTTGCTCGGATTGGCATCGACGTGACACAAGCGGACGGCACGGTGCAGCGGGTGGTGCGTGCGTATTCGGTAGTATCGTCGCCGTTTGCCGAAACCCTAGAGTTTTTTTCGATTGTGGTGCCTGATGGCGCGTTTACCTCACAGTTGCAGCATTTACAGGTTGGTGATTCGATCTATCTCGAAAAAATCCCGTATGGATTTTTGACGTTAACCCGCTTTCAGCAACCCGCGCCGCAGCACTTGTGGCTACTCGCGACAGGCACAGGACTTGCGCCGTTTTTGTCGATGTTGCAGGATTTTGCACCGTGGCAGCAGTATCAGCGTATCGTGTTGGCCTATAGTGCACGCACACAGGCAGAGCTGGCCTATGTCGAGGAAATTGCGCAGATTGCTCAGGATTTTGGGTCAGACGATGGTCAAGCAGCCATCGCTCGGTTTGACTTTGTGCCGATTGTGACTCGTGAGCCAGTGACCGCACTACAGCAGCGTTTGCCTGTCCTCATCGAAACGGGTCAGCTTGAGCAAGCAGTTGGACTGACTTTTGATGCCGATCTTGATCATATTCTGCTGTGTGGCAATCCAGCAATGGTCGAGGATACCCGCAATGCGCTTAAGGCGCGTGGCCTCACGATGAATCGACGCGGCGTGGGTAATATTGCCGTGGAAAATTATTGGTAGCCTAGTTTAGAGATTTTGGGCGTTTGAACAGCCAATAAATCAACAGCTCGGCAAGCAGCAGATTAACCACCCAACCGAGCCACGCTTCAAGCTGGTAAATGTGGCGCGGGGTCAGCCAATCCCAATACGGCGCGAGTTCATATAGTCCAAGCTTCCATGTGCGCAGGCTCAGTGCGGCTAAGGTCAGCGCATAACTGCGGATCATCCATGCTTGGTGCTGTTGCCAGTGACGCTCTATCGCAAAGCGTAGCGCCAAAATCGTACTGACTATCCACAGTACACCCAAAATCACAAAGCATAACTGGGTCGGCCAGCCGCCAGAAGCATACACTGCTAAAACTAAACCAGACGGCGCGGCCAGAGCCAACACACCGACCACATACAGATAACCAAAAAGCCGATGCCAGCGCGGTTGTTTACGGCGTAACCATGGCCAAAACTGGGTAAATCCAGCCAGCAATGCCAGCGAACTGGTCGCCACATGCAAGACAAACGCCCAGCGCCACAGCGGAATCAGCAGTTCATCTTGTTTTAAGCTCAAAAAGCCCGTATCACCCGTCCACGGCCAATACGACAGGCTAATCTGCACCATCAGCAGTGTGAGCCATGCCAGCAGTGCGAGCGCAAAAATCGATACTGTGCGCTTTAAT
>JBBKWW010000161.1:0-5774 GCA_037969155.1 Moraxellaceae bacterium | reverse complement strand
AATAGCGAAGAAGCAGCGGTCGGCCTGACCGATATTGTGCCGTTTTTGGTGCAAGATATGCTTAAAGCCAACGGCGGCCACTATCATCAAGCCGAAGACTGGGCCAGCTTTGTGCAGGTGGATGGGCATCTGATCACTGGCCAAAATCCAGCCTCTTCTGAAGCCGCCGCACAGGCGATGCTCGACCTGCTACAGAACAATAGCTAGGCCAAATGTGAACTGGGCTTGACGGCCAGCGCAACCTAGACTAAAACGACCTGATCCTGTGCTCAGGTCGTTTTTTAAGCGGACAGTCACAACACGGCGCACGACAGGCGGTTAGTTGATGTCTTTCATGTCATTGGATTGGCTAAACAACGGCCCCATCGAGCCTGCACCGCCGCCTTTTTGTAGCCCTTGCATCGCCTTCATCATCTTGCCGATACCTGCTGGATTCGACAGTTTCTTCATCATTTTAGCCATCTGACTGTGCTGCTTGAGTAGGCGATTAATCTCCTGCACGTCTTTGCCACAACCGGCTGCAATCCGACGTTTACGGCTGCTGTTGATTAAGTCCGGATTGCGACGCTCCTTCAGCGTCATCGACTGAATAATCGCTTCCATGCCTTTCATGGCTAATTCTGGATTGGCATCTTGTACCGCTTGCTGCATGCCACTGCCACCCATCCCGGGCAGTTTATCCAAGAAACTGGCCATGCCCCCCATGTTGCGCATCTGCTCGAACTGAGTCAGCATGTCTTCAAGGTTAAACGCGCCACCTTTTTGCAGCTTTTTCGCCATTTTTTCGGCTTTTTCTTTGTCGATGCTGCGTTCGACCTCTTCGACCAGCGACAACACGTCACCCATGCCAAGAATCCGCTGCGCAATCCGTTCTGGATGGAACGGCTCTAAGGCATCGGATTTTTCACCCATGCCCAAGAACTTAATCGGCTTGCCGGTAATCGCCCGCACCGACAATGCTGCACCACCGCGTGCGTCACCGTCGGTTTTGGTCAAAATCACGCCCGTGAGCGGTAGCGCGTCGTTAAAGGCTTTTGCAGTGTTGGCCGCGTCTTGGCCGGTCATCGCATCGACCACGAATAAGGTTTCGCTGGGCTTAATCGCTGCATGTAGCTGTTTAATTTCGTCCATCATGCTGTCATCAATATGCAGACGACCCGCTGTATCCACGATCAATACATCAGCAAACTGAATTTTGGCTTGCTCAATCGCGCGACTAGCAATCGCAATCGGCGTTTCGTTGGTGTCTGAGTGCACAAACAACGCGCCCACATCGGCAGACACACTACGCAATTGTTCAATCGCGGCGGGACGATAGATATCGGCGGAGACCATCATGACTTTTTTCTTTTGGCGTTCTTTTAAGAACCGCGCCAATTTACCGGCGGTGGTGGTTTTACCCGCGCCTTGTAAACCTGCCAAGAGAATAATCACAGGTGGCTTGCTGTTCAGATCCAGTGTTTCGTTCGCCGCGCCCATCATCTCGGTCAGTTGGTCATGCACGATTTTGACAAAGGCTTGACCTGGCGACAGTTGTTTTAATACTTCTTGGCCGAGTGCTTCGGTTTTGACTTTTTCGATAAAATCACGCGCCACGGGCAATGCCACGTCGGCTTCGAGCAACGCCATGCGCACTTCACGCAGGGTATCTTTGATATTGTCTTCGGTCAGTTGGCCTGTGCCAGTGATATTTCGCAGACTCTGCGACAAACGATCGGTTAAGGTGTCAAACATGATCAGCACAAATCTAAAGAAATAACCTCTAGCATAGGAAAAACTGGCCGCAGATGCTATAGGATAAGCAGTGTTCTTTCGCTGCCGGATGATTTTGCAGCACAATGGATCGATTGATAGAAAATGAATGCCTTGATACTGACGCTCACGATCTTTGCCCTCGCGCTCTACGCCGGTGTCTTTTGGCATTTGTGTAGCCAATTACTGCACAAACAACCCCCGCGACGATTGGCCAGCCTAAATTTACTGTGGGCAGGTCTGATCTTGCACGGGGCAGTCCTGTTGCCACGCTTGATCAGTCCATTTGGGCTGGATTTGAATGTATTTAATATCCTGTCACTGACTGGCTGGCTGATGCTTGGTTTTTCGGTGATTTTTTCGACCTATCGACCCGTATTAGGGCTAAATTTACTCGGCATTCCTGTGGCGGCGTTGGGTTTGCTCGCGAGTCAATTGTGGCAAGCCCCGTATTTTCCACTGGCGCATAGCAGCACGGCCTTGCAAGCACATATTTTACTCTCGCTGGGGGCGTATTGTTTATTACTGATGGCGGCGATCCAAGCAATTTTATTACTTTTTCAAAATCGAGAGCTTAAGCATCGTAGTGAACGGCGGATTTGGGTCACTTTACTGCCCTCCTTACAAAGCATGGAGGAGTTGTTATTTGACATGCTGCTCATCGGTTTTGCGCTGCTCACCGTTGCCTTGCTGTTGGGTGGCTTTGCGGTCGATAATCTGTTGGCGCAACACTTGCTGCATAAAACATTCTTTAGTGTGCTGAGTTGGCTGGTATTTGCGGTATTACTACTCGGGCATTGGCGTTTGGGTTGGCGTGGCCAGCGTGCAGTGCGCTTTACGCTGACGGGTTTTGGCCTACTGGCGGTTGGCTTTGTTGGCAGTAAGCTGGTATTGGAACTATTACTGAACTGATGGTGATGGGCGATTGGCATGGTAGATTCGTCCCCACCGCAGCAGCGGCCACAACAGCAACACGCCCACACTGGCACTCAGCACAAAATGCCAACTATAGCCGAGTTGCTCAGCCAATATCCCGCTGACCAGATGCCCTGTACCACCGATTAAAGTCACCATGCAGACCTGAAAAGTAAAATCACTGCCTGCATGCTCAGGTCGTGCGTAGTCCATCGCTAAAGTCAGTAGCGCCACTAAAGCCATCGCACCCGCCAAATGCTCAACGGCATTTGCACCAAACACCAAAAAGGTATTGGCTTGAGCCGTCACATCAAATCGCCATGCAGCCAGCGCGTACAATCCAGTACACAGCGCCTGCAAGGCATTAAAACTGACCAACGCCGCAAAGCGCCCCAGCCGCCGCATTAATAATGCGCCCAAAGCAGCACCCAACAGTGATGACGCTGAGCCGATAATACTGGCCAACAAGCCAATCTGCTCCAACCGATAGCCCATATCAATCATCATCGGCTTCACCATCGAACTCGATAGGCCATCGGCGATTTTAAACACCAACAGCACGGCCAGCCATGCCCGCATCTCAGTATTGTGCCAAAAATAACCGAACTGCACCTGAAAACGCGGCCACCATGCGGCTTTTTGAACGGCTAACTCAGTCGATTGTGGCACTGCTGCGATTTTGGTATGCGGCCAGATCGGCTCCCGAAAACGCCAGACCGGAATCGTGTTCAACACGATCAACGCCGCCATCAACAAGAACACTGGCTGCCAGCCCCACGTCCCCAGCACCAGCAGTAAGCCACCGCCGCCGATAATCAAGCCCAAGCGATAGCCGATCACCTGTATCGCATTGCCCCACTGCCGCTGGCCACGACCGAGCATGCGCACGGCAAGCCCATCGGTGGCCACATCTTGCGTTGCACCGAGTAGATTTAAGCAAAATAACACCGCAAAAAATGGCAGCAGCACCGCAGGGTCACTGAATCGAGTTGGATCAAAAAATGCGACCAACGTCACCAACGCCGCAGCACCGAGCTGGGTCGGTAAAATCCACGAGCGACTCTGACCGAGCTTAGGCAGATAATGCCCATCGACCACTGGCGCCCAAAGGAACTTTAACGCCCATGGCAACAGCAGAAATCCGACCAAACCAATCATGGTCAACGATACATTGTACTGCCGCAAAATCGCAGGGAGCGCTTGGGTGACAAATCCAGCCGGCAGCCCCTGTGCCAGATACAGACTGAGCAGCAAGCCCAGACTGTATAGCGCAGGACGCTGCGGACTGCTTGGTTGTACAGCCACGCCGTCTTGCTCATAGATATTCATAGATCAGACTCAATATCAGCAGTGCCGAGGGTGGCAGCATAACCAGCGTTTCATCGCCTCAACAGATCAGTCAAATACAATGGTTTTGTTGCCATGCACGATTACTCGATCCTCCAAATGCCAACGCACCGCACGGGTCAATACATTGCGCTCCACGTCCTCGCCCAACTCGCGCAAATCCGCCACACTATAGCGATGACTAACCCGCTCCACCGCCTGCTCAATAATCGGCCCTTGATCGAGTTCAGCCGTCACATAATGCGCGGTCGCACCGATCAGCTTCACGCCTTTGTCATAGGCCTGCCGATACGGATCAGCCCCCACAAACGCCGGCAAAAACGAATGATGGATATTAATAATCTTCATCGGCCATTTTTCAACAAAGTCTGCTGACAAGATTTGCATATAACGTGCTAGCACCAACAGATCACAACCACTCATCAACTGATGAATTTCGGCTTCTGCTTGTGGTTTATTGTCTTTGGTCACCTTCACCACCGTAAACGGCACGCCAAACCCCTCAACCGCAGCGCGTAAATCTTCATGATTACTGACCACATGCGTGATGTCACAAGGCAATAGCCCACGTGAATGCCGCCACAATAACTCCAACAAGGCATGGTCATATTTAGAGACTAAAATCGCCATTTTTTTCATATCACTGACAAATGACATGTGCCACGTCATCTGATACTGCGGTGCAACCGTCTCGCCAAATGACCGACTCAGCACCTCACGACTGTCCTGCAAGCGAGCCAACTCAAACTCGACACGCATAAAATAAGTGCCACCCTGTGCCTCAGTCGCGTACTGATCCAGTGCCGTGATATTCGCACCATAATGATATAGAAAACTCGAAACCGCCTGAACAATGCCAGAACGGTCAGCGCAAGTGATTAATAACCGTGCAGTATGTGCTGTCGTCATTGATTGAATATCCATCCCAAACAAAAAGACCTGATTGGTCTAAAATCGTTCCGCATTCTAGCGTGAAAATCCGCGAAATCGAATCAATTTGCGCTACACTCAGCTCAGCGACCGGATAGAACAACAGGTCAACACTGCCCTGTCCGTGTACTGACTGTATGACCAACAACCAAGGATTTTGTAATGAAAAAGACCCTCTTGGCAATTGCCACTGTTGTCGTGGCCAGCAATGCAGCCCATGCCGACTATCAAAGTTTTATGCAGCAAGCAGAACAACCGTATATTGGCTTAGATTATCAATATGCCCAAGTGGACACGGATCCGTCAGTTAAAATCGGGAGTATCTTGGTACGTGCGGGGACTGATCTGGGTCAATATGTCGGTGTCGAAGCACAATACTCATATGGTGTGACTGATGACGAGTATGTCATCACCGATGCGACCACGGGCATCTCTGAAAAACGCACCCTGAGTAATCGCGGCAGCTATGGTCTGTATCTCAAGCCAAAAATGACCCTAAATGAGCAACTCACTGCTTATGCCCTCGTTGGCGTAAACTACTCTGATTATGAAAGTGAAGGCAATGGCAATCGCGTCAATGCCTATGGCACCTCATTTGCGGCTGGCATCGGCGCTACCATGGCGATTGACCAAAACATCGGCCTTGCTGCCGAGCTAATGCGCTATGACAGTGATATTTTCGCGGTAAATGTCGGTATGCGCTATAAGTTTTAATTGCTGAGCAACCGCTGTCAGCACAGCATGTTTCACGCATGAAAAAATCCCCTGCCAGTGAACTGACAGGGGATTTTGCTACACGAGGATTATTGAGCGTATTGACATGGATTCAG
>JBBKWW010000160.1:0-10767 GCA_037969155.1 Moraxellaceae bacterium | reverse complement strand
GAAAACCCAATCATCACCCCCGCACTGACCAGCATCCGTACCGCAGCCTGCGTGATTGATGTGCCTGTACCGAGCAAGATCACTGTGGTATTGGCAATCGGAATATTAAAGTATTGGTTTTGCTTTTCGCCTTCGGTCAAATACAACACTCGACCATCTTTTTGCATGACACGGCAATGTTCTAGGTAATACAAATTTGACCGCTTGCTGTGTAAAATGGCTTTTAGATCGGTGAGTTGTTCCATATCTAGCATCCCGAATATAATAAAATCATCTAAGGTTACTTTCGGCTGTTCATGCCAATCCTTAGCAACCAAGACTGCATGGTAAAAATAATTTGGTCAACCACTTAGAACCGAAGAGCGACAGCTGATGTCGCCAACTAAGTTGGCATTTAAGCCAATAAACCGTTCAAAGATATTGCTGGGCGAAGTAAACCTTCCGTGGACTGGTTCTTTAGACTCAAGTTGCATGTGATCATGTTGAACGATTGGTCTCGTATACATTGACAGCGAGCAATGTCGATGACCGGCAGGCACTGCCTCAGTTGTGTGCATCAGGTAAAATTTCTGGGAGGCTGTTTGGAGATCGGGGCTATCTGGGTGCAAGCTGGAAAAAGCAGACGATGAAATTGGAAGTTGATTTAATCACCCGAGTTAGACGCAATATGACACCACAACTGCTTGATCCATTTGATGATGCCGTGCTGAGAAAGCGTGGTGTTGTGGAGGGTATTTAATCGAATGAAACGTATTTTTGAAATCGAACATCGCCGCTATCGCTCTAAAGTGGGACGATACAATACGGTTTTAAGTAGCCTAGCAGCGTATGTGCTGACCACTAGTGAAGTTTATTCGCAGTGATGGCTTTACTGGTAACTAAAAGGCTGGTCGACCACACAAATTGGTACACAGTAAATGGTTTGTGTGCCAAATTCGCACCAAATGGGATTGCTCAGTCAGGCAATAAAAAGCTTATATGTTGATTTATATAAAATAAAATGGCGCGCCCGGCGGGATTCGAACCCACGACCCCTGCCTTCGGAGGGCAGTACTCTATCCAGCTGAGCTACGGGCGCGTTTAGGTCGCACACTATAGGCAAAAATCAGCACAACGTCCAGTCTGTTGTGATTTTTTTTCAGTAATCAATAAAAAGCCACGCAAAAGCTGTACAGGTCGGTGCTTAGCTATTTATGCCCAAGCTTTTTTAGGTATAATCGCGCCAGACTTCCTAGACAATCATGAGGCCTCTGCCGTGAAGAAATTGGTGATGCTCGCATCCTTCGGCCTATGTGGGCTATCGACACTTGCTGTTGTTCAAGCTCAACCTGAGGTAGCTACGCCCGCCGCTGTAGTCGCGACGCCTGCCATAACGGTCACCGCCGCAGAAGCTCCGGCTGTAGCCGCGACAACACCAGCGCCGGTTATTGTAGCACCCGTAGCCAAAAAACCGATTCCACAAGACCCTCCGCATGTGCAACGTATGGTTGCACTGTATCCCGACCTGATTAAGCGGATTGCACCGTACGGCACTGCCTGCGTACAAGGTAAAACCTGTAGTGTCAGCGTCCCTGTGGTCACTGTAGCCACAGTGGGTGGTGCGCCGAAAAGCGGTGAAGAAGTCTATCAAGCTGCCTGTACGACCTGTCATTCGATTGGTATGCTCGGCTCACCGAAAACCGGTGACAAAGCAGCTTGGGCACCTCGCATTGCTAAAGGTAAAGAAACGCTCTATACGCATGCAATTAATGGCTTTAACTCGATGCCCGCACGCGGTGGTGCAGAGCTGTCGGATCAAGAAGTTAAAAACGGCGTAGACTACTTGGTCTCCAAAGCACAGTAAGTCTAGTGGCTTAAGAGCAATCGCGCGGCGTTTGAATCACAAGCGCCGCGCTTTTTTTTGCCAGTTCGATTATTTACTCTGGTTTCATGCAGTGTTTGTACAAATCATCTGGCTAAATGGCCATGATGCCTCGAAGATGCTGCATCCCCATTCTAAGAGGTAGTGTTCACATGACGCCTGCTTTAGCGATACGCGACCTGACCAAAACCTATCAAAACGGCTTTAGCGCCCTTAAAGGCATCAGCCTCACCGTCGATGAGGGCGATTTTTATGCCCTACTCGGCCCCAATGGCGCGGGAAAGTCCACCACCATCAGCATTATCAGCTCATTGACCCGTAAGACCAGCGGTTCCGTCAGTATTTTTGGCCATGATATCGACCGTGAACCGTCCAAAGCCAAGCAATGCTTGGGCATCGTGCCACAAGAATTTAACTTTGGCATGTTTGAAAAAGTCTTCGATATTCTGGTCACGCAAGCGGGTTATTACGGGATTCCAAAAAAAATCGCGGAACAACGCGCTGAGAAATACCTCAACCAACTGGGTCTGTGGGAAAAGCGTGGCGTACAGTCTCGCCTACTCTCTGGCGGTATGAAGCGACGCTTGATGATTGCACGCGCGATGATTCATGAGCCTAAGCTCTTGATTCTCGATGAGCCCACAGCAGGGGTGGATATTGAGCTGCGCCGCTCAATGTGGGATTTTTTACAGCAAATCAACAGTGATGGCACATCTATTATTTTGACCACGCACTATCTCGAAGAAGCTGAAATGCTGTGTCGTCGCATTGCAATTATTGATCAAGGCTTAATCAAGCAAGACACTGATATGAAGTCATTGCTCAGCACCTTAGCGGTTGAAACCTTTGTGTTCGACTTACGCCAGCCACTTGAGCATGCACCCGATCTGAATTTATCGGGCATGAATCGCCTAAAAATGCCCGACGCCTCCACCCTCGAAATCACGCTCGAAAAAAGCTACTCGATCAATGTGATTTTTCAGCAACTGTCTGCACTGGGCATCGAGGTGGTGAGTATGCGTAACAAAGCCAATCGGCTGGAAGAATTGTTTGTGGGCATGGTCGAAAAAAATCTGGCCGCCACAGGAGCTGCACAATGAATAGCACACAAACTTGGATTGCGCTCTCCACCATTGTTCGTAAAGAGATTCGGCGCTTTATGCGCATTTGGCCACAGACTTTGCTGCCGCCTGCCATCACCATGGTTTTGTACTTTGTGATTTTTGGCCAAATGATCGGCAGTCGTGTCGGTAATATGGGTGGCTTTAGTTATATTCAGTTTATCGCACCTGGTTTGATCATGATGGCAGTGATCACCAACAGCTACTCGAACGTGGTGTCGAGTTTTTATAGCGTCAAATTTCAGCGCAGCATCGAAGAGTTGATTGCTAGTCCTGTACCACATCATATTATTTTGATTGGTTACCTACTCGGCGGGGTGGTTCGTGGCCTGCTGGTCGGCTTGATTGTGACGGCACTATCACTGTTCTTCACTCAGTTACATGTCACGCATGCCTTTGTGATGCTATTTACGGTGTTGGTGACTGCGATTTTGTTTTCATTGGGTGGCTTTATTAACGCGGTATATGCCAAGTCATTTGACGATATTTCGATTGTGCCGACCTTCATTCTGACCCCACTGACCTATTTAGGCGGGGTGTTTTATTCGATGGAATTATTGTCACCGTTTTGGCAAAATGTGTCGCTAATCAATCCGATTGTGTACATGGTCAACGCGTTCCGTTATGGCATTTTGGGTCACAGTGATGTGAATGTCTGGCTGTCACTGACTGCGATTAGTGGCTTTTGTGTGGTGCTATATGTCTATGCTTATCGCCTGCTCAGCCGTGGTACGGGGATGCGTGAATGAGTCAGATTGAACAGTCTAGCCTCGGTCAAATCACTGACTATCCAAATACTTACACACCTGAGATACTCTTTCCTATCGCTCGTGCGACAGGGCGGCAACAGTTGCCGACCACGCCTTACTTGGATCACGGCATCGATTGGTGGCATGTGTTTGAGTTGTCTTGGTTAGATCAAACGGGTAAGCCACAGGTGGCGATTGGGCGCTTGGCGTTTCCAGCCGACGCGCCCAATTTAATCGAATCAAAGTCGCTCAAACTGTACTTTAACAGCCTGAATTTTACTCGCTTTGTGGATCAAGCCGCACTGATTCAGCAGGTCGAAGTAGATTTAAGTCATGTGGCAGGAGCAGCGGTACAGTTGCAAGTATTTGCGGTGAATACACTACCGATTGCTGAGCCGCAGGGCGTGTGTCTAGATCAGCTGCCCCTCATCGCTGAACGGGCGCAGCCAGATGCTAGTTTATTGCGGCACCATGAAACAGATCTGTGGGTTGCTGATCAGCAGTTTTACTCGCATTTGTTGCGGAGTAACTGTCCGGTGACTCATCAACCTGATTGGGGTACAATTTTTATTCGCTATGCAGGCAAACAAATTTGCCCTCAACACCTGTTGGCTTATATCATCTCGTTTCGGCAACATAATGGCTTCCACGAGCAATGTGTTGAACAAATTTTTGCTGACGTTTGGCACAAATTACAACCAGAGCGGCTGATGGTGTACGCAGCCTACACACGGCGTGGTGGACTTGACATTAATCCTTGTCGAAGCTCTGACCCTACTTGGTTGCCACAGCCAATCCGTTTGGCGCGCCAATAGTTTAAACTTTGTTTTTTTAAGAGGCTTACGCACATGACTGGTTATTTCGGCTTTATTCCTTCTACCCAACTCAGTAACGATATTGCTGCTGCCCGTGCTCAAATCGGCCAAGGCGGCAGCGAGCTGCTGTATCCATATCGTGACATGGTTGCTAAAACAGTTAATGACGAATTGATTGAAAATACGTTAGTACAGGTGGTGGTTGACCTACCTCCAAATGATAAAAAAGAGACCATGCTAAAACTAGCAAACTTTATTAAAAGCACGTCGACAGGTCTGCTAAGTCAACTGTTGGGCAAAGTCGATAATGAACAAGCCCTAAAATCAGTGGTGTTTTTGGAACAAAGCATGAGCACTGATCCAGATGGTATTGAGCGGATTGGCTTTGAGCTACCTGAATCGTTGGCAGATCAAATGAAAGCTTCATTTGCGGCTGTTGCGGCCGGCGAAGGTAAAACCCAGCAGGATGCACTGAAAACTCAGTTCAAGCTGTTTGCTGACTTGGCAATCAAGCATTATATGGAAGACTTTAATAAGACCTTAGATTTGGGCATGTTTAAACGTGGCTTGGCCAGCACAGCGAAAGCAACCATTAGCAAAGCCGTGCATATCGCCATCGACAAACTGATTCCTGCTTTAGGCAGAGAAGAATTGATGATTTTTGCAGCGCATTATGATCAACTGATTTATAAAGGCTAAACACCAACGGACTAAAAGATGCCTCCACCCCGACCCTCTTATATAGAGAGGATCGAGGTGGGCAATAAAAAATGAATTGGATTAAAACGGCGATGAGTGGCTTATTTTTAGAAGATAGCACTCAGCCTGCTGTTTAAAAAAATGTTACTTCCAGCGCATCAAACTGCTGGTCACGCCAAGTTTTTGCGTCGCCCAATCCGACCATCTCAGCGGCAGTAGTTTTAAAAATCCAATCGCTTTGACCATAAATGGCTCACGCACCACTGCTTCATTATGGGCTATCGCATCAATAATTTTGTCCGCGATAAACTCAGGCTCCAAAAAAGGAATAAAGCGCGGCGGACGCACCCCATCAAATGCGCCGGTATTGACATAGCTTGGACAGACGGTAGTGACGGATACATGATGCAAACCACGCTCGGCCAACTCTAATCGAATTGAATCCGAAAATCCTACCACCGCCCATTTTGATGCAGCATAAGTCGAACCGAATGGTAGGCCAATATAACCTGCCGCCGACGCGATATTGACCAAATGGGTGTCTTTACCGCTGAGCAAATCCCCAAAAAAAGTGTGGGTTAAGGTCATCAACCCCAACATATTGACCTGAAAGATCTGCATATGCTTGTCTATCGGTACACTTTCGAACGTACCACCAAATACCACACCGGCATTATTGACCAATAAATCCAGCCGACCGATTTCGAGATTGACCCGCCGATGCAAGCGCTGCACGGCTTTGATATCGGTAATATCGACCGCAAAATGCCATGCCTCACCTTCAAGTGCTTTAATTTCCTGCGCGACTTTTTTTGCACCAGCGGCATCTAAATCCAACACAATCACCCGACAGCCCAATTGTGCGAGCTTGATGGCAACCAGACGACCAATGCCCTGTGCCGCACCAGTGACCAGCGCTAAACGGCCGCGAAACATATTCATTGCGATACCCTCTGTTTCATTGTCAGCAATCATGCCAAAATTCACCCCAACTGGCATAGTCTTACTAGGCCAAAGCCGACCAATTTGGTTCACATTTTTTGCAGGTACAGCAAGCTGTTATGTCAGAACACTATCAATATCGCTTTTTACGACATGCGCCGCGTGATGGCTCAACCATGCAAATGCGGCCGACACGATTTGAGCGATTACATATTGATCTGTGGCTGCTGTTTTTATTACTGCTGACCGCGCTGGTGGGATTGATTACTCTCTATAGTGCATCTGCTCAAGACTGGGGCATGGTGATTCGACAGGCCATCAGCTTTGGGATTGGCTTTGTGGTCATGCTGACACTCGCGCAGATTCCACCTCGACTGTACCAAGGTTTTTCACCATGGTTTTACGGCATGGGGGTCATGTTGCTGCTGGCCGTCATGCTGGTCGGTGAGGTGCGAATGGGCGCGCAACGTTGGATCGATATTCCTGGTTTTGGTAGTGTACAGCCTTCGGAATTCATGAAGCTGGGCATGCCGATGATGATTGCATGGTACTTCGCGAATCGTATCCTACCGCCGAGTATTCCTGCGGTCATTGGCGCGTTAATTCTAATTCTGATGCCCGTGGCGTTAATCGCCGAACAGCCTGACTTGGGAACCTCACTGGTGGTGATGAGTACCGGTATTTTTGTACTATTTTTGGCAGGTTTACGCTGGTGGAAAATCGGGCTATTTGCCGGTGCAGTGGCCGCCATCATCCCTGTCATGTGGCAATTTGTCATGCACGATTACCAAAAACGCCGTGTGCTGACCTTATTCAATCCAGAAGCTGATGCGCTAGGCTCTGGCTGGAACATTATCCAGTCTAAAATTGCGATTGGCTCTGGGGGCTGGTTCGGGAAAGGTTACCTCAACGGCACACAATCTCATTTGCACTTTTTACCCGAAGGTCATACCGATTTTGTGATTGCTGCGTTTACCGAGGAATTCGGTTTTTTTGGCCTTTGTTTATTAATGCTGCTCTATATGCTGCTTATTTTTCGAGCCTTCCAAATTGCCTATATGACTTACGATAACTATGGTCGATTATTGGCGGGTGCTATCGCTTTGTCCTTCTTTGTCTATGTTTTTGTGAATATGGGTATGGTTGGCGGTATCTTACCTGTGGTGGGTGTACCTCTGCCCTTTATCAGTTATGGCGGCACTGCGATTATTACCCTGATGGCCGCTTTTGGCCTGCTGATGTCAATCAAGACGCATCGCTAATGCCAAAAGTGCCACACCCCCAACCTAAAAACATAAAATGTTACAATTTTGTACGAAAAACAACCTATAAATCTGACCAGTGTCACTTTATTCGGTTATTTTGCTTTTTTTTTGGACATTTGCACACAAGCTACTTAGGATCGAACTTGAGCAAGCAACCGTAGATCCTTCATGGGATAGGGTCGCTTGAGCTCATTTTTCTAATTTCTGTCTGGTCTAAAAGACTCGAACAGACCAAAAACGGAGTCGCAGTCATGTCAAAGATGACCCATACCGCGCTGGCACTGTTTCTAGCTTGCAGCCAGATGGCCCATGCAGAGCTCATGCCGTCTCAACCGCTCGATAGCAATATCGAATCCACGACATTAGCTGGATCGTTGTTAGAGCGTACGAGCGGAACACCCAGCAGCTTAGGTTTTACCGTGGTACAAAATGCAGCGAACAGCAGCGCACGTCTGAACACTGCACCGATTATCACGACAAAAATCACGCCCGTGGTGAAGACCGCAGAATCAATCTCCATTTCCGTGCGCGATATCAGCAGTAAAAAACCCACCGCCGTTGAAGAAGACGGTCTGATGGATCGGATGAACATCCTCGCAGCACAAACCGTACGCCGCTTCAATCAAAACGGGCTGGCGTCTTGGTATGGCCGCCAATTTAATGGCCGCCCGACTGCCAGCGGTGAAAGCTTTGATATGCATGCGATGACCGCAGCACATCGCTCACTCCCACTAAACTGCTATATTCGAGTCACCAACCAAGATAATGGCAAAAGCGTCGTGGTAAAAGTGAATGATCGTGGTCCATTCCATGGCAACCGTATTTTAGACCTGTCTTATGGTGCTGCACAGCAGATCGGTATTATGAGTCGTGGCGTGGGTAATGTCACGATTGAGCGGATTGATCCACCTAACGGCAAATAAGCCTACGCTGACAATCCCTAAAAAAAGCCTTGCAACGTGAACGCTGCAAGGCTTTTTTGTGCCCGTGAGCTATTACAGCACGGTGAGCTTTAGACCTGCTGCTTGGGATAGGCTGATAAAGTTCGGGAAGCTGGTGGCAACGGTTTCTGTGCCATTGATTTGAATCTGACCGCTGGAGCGCAATGCGGCCATTGCAAAGCTCATGGCAATCCGATGATCATGATGGCACTCAATCACTGCACCACCAAACACCGCTGGAGACTCGCCCGCTTTGCCTTTGCCCTGAATGATCATGCCATCAGGCGTAGGCGTACAGTCGATGCCAAGTGCCTGCAATCCATCGGCCATGACTTGAATACGATCCGATTCTTTCACCCGCAGCTCAGCCGCGCCAGTCAATACGGTCTGCCCTTCGGCACAAGCTGCCGCGATAAAAATTGCTGGGAACTCATCAATCGCTAGAGGCACTTGATCTTCTGGGATATGAATGCCTTTTAAGTCACTGGCTTTGATTCGAATATCTGCGACCGGCTCACCACCCGCCATGGCTTGATTTTCGAGCGTAATGTTCGCGCCCATTTGCTTGAGGATTTCGATCACGCCCGTGCGGGTTGGATTAATCCCAACCTGCCGCAAGGTCACATCAGAACCCGCCGCAATCGCCGCACCGACCATAAAAAATGCCGCAGACGAAATATCCGCAGGCACTTGGATATCGGTGGCGGTCAGTTTGCCGCCACCTTGTAAGCTGACTACGTTGCCCTTCTCTTGGGTGTTGACTTGCACATCGTAACCAAACGCCCGCAACATGCGCTCACTATGGTCGCGGGTTGGCTCTGGCTCAACCACCGTGGTCGTGCCCTGTGCCCATAAGCCCGCCAGTAGAATCCCTGACTTTACCTGAGCGGAGGCCATCGGTAGATCATAATGAATCCCTTGCAACTGCTGAGCACCGGTAATGCTCATCGGTGGTGTGCCACGCTCGCCGGTGGTTTGGATTTTAGCCCCCATCAAGCGCAAGGGTTTTGCAATCCTCTCCATTGGGCGCTTGCTCAGTGATGGATCACCGGTCATTACCGTGTCAAATGCCTGCGCCGCTAAAATACCGGACAATAGACGCGTCGTAGTACCAGAGTTACCCATGTACAACGCACCAACTGGCTGTTTTAAGCCATGCAAGCCAACGCCATGAATGGTCACTTGGCCATTTTTCGGGCCTTCGATCACCACACCCATATCACGGAACGCTTGCAGTGTCGCTAAAGCGTCCTCGCCTTCCAAAAATCCAGTGACATGGGTCACGCCTTCGGCCAACGCACCAAACATAATCGAACGATGTGACACTGATTTATCACCGGGAATACTCAGTGTGCCCGTTAACGCGCCGCCAGAAGAAAGCAAAAATTGTTGAGTCACAGGATTGGTTTCCATATAAGGGGTTTTTGCCAGCATATGACCAAAATGCTGACGCGCCGCTTGGGCACGGGTCAACATCCCGATCAGAGGTTCAGAATCACGCTGCTCGATTAAACCGCGCAGCGTCGCCAATTGGGTTTCAAACGCATCTAACGCCAATAAAATCGAGTCGCGATTGGCCAAAAAGATATCATGCCACATCAGCGGATCACTGGCGGCAATACGGGTAAAGTCGCGCAGGCCACCCGCCGCATAGCGAAAAATCTCGAGATTATGATGGTTACTGGCCAACTGCTCGATCAGATTAAACGCCAACAAATGCGGCAAATGACTGGTCTGCGCCAAAATCTCATCATGCTCGGCCACGCTCATGCACAGCACGTCCGCTTGAGCGGCTTGCCATAACTGCACCACGCGCTGGAGCGCAATCGGATCAGTCGAGGCCAGCGGGGTCAAAATCACCTGGTGATGCGCAAACAACTGCGCATGGCCAGCCGCCACGCCAGACTTCTCCGCCCCTGCAATCGGATGCGCCGGCACAAAGCCACGCGGCAACGTCGCACCAAATACCGCATGCGCCGCCGCGACCACGTTGCCCTTGGTACTGCCGACATCGGTAATCAGCGCATCAGCACGCAGTACTGGCGCAATCGCCCGTAACACCGCTTCTGTCGCCTGTACCGGCATCGCTAGCACAATCAAATCCGCATCGCGTGCCGCATCGGCGGGATCAGCAAAGCCTTGATCAATCACCCCAAGGCGTAAAGCTTCCGCTAACGTGCTTTGCGAACGGGTACTGGCCACGATTTGCCGCGCCAAACCTTGCGCACGAATCACCCGCGCCAGACTCGACCCAATCAAGCCTAGACCGATAAAGGCGACTTTTTCAAATTGCAGGGTTTCAAAGATCACTACTGAGTCAGACACGCCGTTGAATCCTCTATCGAATCATTGTCGCTATTATCCATTAAGCCAA
>JBBKWW010000159.1:0-8207 GCA_037969155.1 Moraxellaceae bacterium | reverse complement strand
CACGCGACCAGATCGACCCCAAACACCTGTTCGGTCACGCCGTGTTCGACCTGCAAGCGAGTATTCACCTCCAAAAAATAAAACTCGCCACTGAGCGCGTCCATCACAAATTCAACCGTACCCGCCGAGCGGTACTGCACCGAGGCCATCAGTCGCGTCGAGGTGTCGTACAGCCAGTTGCGCTGATCATCGGTCAGATGTGGGGCAGGGGTTTCTTCCAGCACTTTTTGGTTGCGCCGTTGCACTGAGCAATCACGTTCACCCAGCGTGACGATCCCGCCGTGACCATCGCCAAACACCTGTACTTCGATATGTCGCGCCGCTTGCACATATTTTTCAAGGTACAAACCGGCATCTTTGAAATTGGCCTGCGCCAAACGCGACACCGTGTCATAGGCTTCACTCAGCGCATCGGCCGAGTCGACCAAGCGCATACCAATGCCGCCACCGCCTGCGCTGCTTTTCAGCATCACCGGAAAGCCAATCCGCGCCGCCTCGTGTTGCGCATGAGTGAGATCGGTCAGCAGACCACTGCCCGTGAGTAGTGGCACGTTGCTGGCAATCGCCAGTTCGCGAGCAGTGTGTTTTAGGCCAAAGGCGCGCATTTGGTCGGCAGTTGGCCCGAGGAACACAATCCCCAACGCTGCACAACGCTCCGAAAAATCTGGATTTTCGGATAAAAAGCCATAACCGGGATGAATCGCTTGTGCGCCCGTATCCAGCGCCGCTTGCAAGATCCGATCCGCCGACAAATAGCTGTCACTGGCCGCCGCCCCACCGATTCTGACCGCTTGATCGGCCAGACTGACATGCAGTGCATCCTGATCTGCATCGGAATACACCGCGACACTGGTCACGCCGAGTTGTTTTAGAGTGCGAATCACCCGACAGGCAATCACGCCGCGATTGGCAATCAATACCGTGTTAAACATGCTGGGCTGCTCCTACGGTCTGAATATTCAATGCCTGATCTGCTGAAGCGTCTGGCGCATCCCAGACCAACAATTGAATCGGCGTGGGGTTATAGGCATTGCATGGATTATTCAGTTGTGGGCAGTTGGAAATCAAAATCAGCAAATCCATCTCAGCGCGCATTTCGACATATTTGCCGGCTGCCGAAATCCCATCAGCAAAGCTCAGCGCACCGTCCGCCGTGACCGGCACATTCATAAAAAAGTTAATATTCGCGCCGATATCTTGCACGTCTAACGCCAGTTGTTGTGCCAGTGGAAAGTTAGCCAGCGCATACATATAGTTATCGCGACAACTGTGCATTGGACGTTTTTCCAGCGCATAACGCACGGTATTGCTTTCACTAGCGCATGCGCCACCCAGCGTGTCATGCCGGCCACAGGTGTCGGCACAAATCTGCGCCATCGGTTGACCCTCACTGGAATACAGCACACTGCCCAAGCCAAGATACAGCGCTCCATTACGCCGAATGGTATCGGTCAGGCTGTAGCGTTCCTCGGTTTGATTGGCATTAAACAACAGCGTATCGACCGCTTGATTGCCTTCGAGATCAACAATCCGAAAAATTTGGCCTTTTGCGACCCGACCGATCCAAGCTTCGCCGGCGGGGCAGACTTGGTTGAGGCAGGCCTGTTCGGCTTGCAATGTGCTGGCACGGGTTGCGGTGTTATCAGTGGGATTCATGTTTTATGCTCCGATACCGTTGCCGCTTGCGTTGATGTGACCGCTGCTGGGGACATTTGCCAAGATCTGCGGTGCAGCGTCACCAAAATAGCGTGCGTTATTGTGATAGCCGCGTTGATTTTCGGCGCAGGCATTCAGGCAGGGGTCTTGTGCGGTGAGCGGGTGAGCGTGGTGGGCGCTGATTTTGATGCCTGCGGGTTGATAATTGGGTCGGGTGTCGAGTGGGTGCGGCGCAGCCGACAAGATCACGATGCAGTCCATCTCCAGTCGTAGTTCGACTACTGCACCAGCGTCAGCATGTTCGGGATGCCAGATCAGTTTTCCCAGACTGTCAACGCCGTCATCGACACTGACTTTGCTAAAAAAATTAATCGGTGTGACCAGATCGCGTTTGCCCAAGCCCCATTTGCCCATTTCAACCAACATGCCATCGCGGCCATTGCGGTACATGCCATTGCGGGCATCGCCGTAGGTTTTTTGGCCGTAGCGTTCGGCGATTAAAGCCGCATCGGACAAGCCGCACCAGACATCATGCCAGCCGACGCTGTCGTGGGTGATCGCGGCCAACACCCGTCCCATATCCGAGTAACAGACATGGTTTTCGGTAAGGTAGGCGGTGTGTTGGGCTTTAAGCGTGTCAGGAATATTCAGGCGTTCGAGTTTTTCTTCGGCGTTAAATAATAGCGCGGATAAGTTTGCACCCGCCGCCATCGTGGTCAACCGCAATAGCGTGCCGCGCCGTAGTCGCGCAGACCAATGAAAGCCACCAGGCAAGGTATCTTGCCAGAGTGGTTCTGATGCATATAAGTTGGGTAGGGCGAAATCAGACATACGGCAGGACTCCAAAGCAAAAAAAGACGAGAGTACGCACTCACTGTGACGTGTCCTCCCGGGCTTTTGTCCCGCCGTGTAGTCCGCCCAAAACAGCCCAAGCAATATGAGTTATTTTGGTGCAAACCGATTGCTCTCGGACCAGTCATGCACCAAAAAAATACGATGCATCGGAACCCTAGCGATCTTTGTGAACCTAAAAAGTGCTAAATTGGCTTATAGCAAGCCATCGGTACTCTCTAGAAAATAATAAAGCACGATACATGCCAAACCACAGCGTGCCCCGTACTGATTGAAGTAGGGATACATCCGTTTTTGGGTGCTATTGCGCTGCGCTTGCTCAAAATATACAGATCGCTAACTGAAATCACCGGCAGAAAAATGTGACGATGTATAGACTTGCTGAGCGTCTATCTTTTTTAGTTTTTGGAGTGTTACGGTTGCTTATGAATATTGCTGCTCTTTTTGGTCTGACTGGTCGGATTGAACCAGTGTCATCCGCATGGCGTTGCATCGCGGGGATTGGCATTGCGGGTGTTGGTCTAGCGCAAGTTGCATACGCGTCCGATCAGCAGTTTTTGGCGGCATTACAGTCTGCGCAGCGTAATGATGTAGCGGCACTTGATCAATATACTGAGCTAATGAAAAACAGCGGCAGCATCTTAGCCAACTATCCTGAATATCTAAAGTATAACGCCAGTCTAGCTGCACAACCGGCTGAGCTCATGATCCGTTATGCAAAGCAATACCCTGAGTCAGCCTTGACTGAAAAACTGCTGGCCGATTACGCTGAAAAACAAGCGGGTAATGGTCGCTATGATCTGGTGCGGCAGGTAGCGCCGTATGTGGTCAATGCCGATTTAAGCGAGCAGTGCGCCTTAGCACAGGCGCAAGCCGACGCTGGTGATGAGTTGGCTCTAGTGGATCTGCGTGAGCAGGTATGGCTTGAAACAGACCGTCTACCGAGCCTATGCCAAGCCGTGATTAACCAACTATTGCATAGTGAGTTAACCACTGCGGATGAGCGAGAGCAGCGACTATGGACGCTGTTGCGGGTGGGTAATACCTCCGCCGCGTTGGAGGCTGCGAGCAGTCTACAGATGCGGCTTGATCCGGCCTTATTGGCACAGATCGGTAAAAATCCAGATGCGTACCTGCTCAATCCTGTGGTGAATAGTGCAGCAGAGCAAGCGTTTTATTTATATGCACTGGCACAGGTGGCTGAGCGCTCAACTGAAGCTGCCGCCGCACATATTGCGCAAGAACAACGCCATATCCCAACGCAGGCCAAGCGTTATGCGTATCGTATTGTGGCGATGAGTAGCACGGGAAGACGCGCAGCAGTACAAGGATTCAATGCCGATACGGTTCGTTGGTTTGATCAAAGTGTCGGCTATCCATTCAGTGATGCAGAAGCGGAATTATATGCGCGTCATGCGATTCGTGATGCTGCATGGGAAAGTGTACTGCGTGCGCTGGATAGCATGAGCTTTACCATCCAAAAAAAACGCGAATGGCAATACTGGTTTGCCCGTGCCATTCAAGCACGTAACACCACCGACAGTACTAGCATTGCCAGTCAGTTTTATCGTGCATTAGCGACCGAAACAGATTACTACGGCTTGTTGTCCCGTGATCGGTTAGGCATTAAAACCAGTAGCTTACCACCGATGTATCAGCCGACGGCGGCTGACCGGCAGCGGCTGAGCCAGAGTGCGCATTTTCAGCGTGCCTTTGCCCTGTATAATATTGATGCGCCTGCGGTTTGGTATAATCGAGAATGGAACTGGGCGGTGCGTGATGCAGTCTTGAAAAAAGACGATGGCATGTTGCTTGCGGCGGCGCAACAAGCCACGCAGATCACTTGGTATGATCGGGCGATTTATGCGGCAGAGCGTACCAGTAGCAAGTTTAATGACCAGTGGCGTTATCCGATGCCCTATCAAGATCTGGTGGTGAATTACAGTCAGCAAGTCGGCTTAGATCCGGCGTGGACTTATGGGCTCATTCGGCAAGAAAGCCGCTTTGCCAGTGTCGCACGCTCCCACGTTGGGGCGAGTGGTCTGATGCAGATCATGCCGGACACAGGGCGCTGGATCGCCAATCGCTTGGGCGAATCCTATCGATCTTCTAGCCTGACCGATATGAATACCAATGTACGTTACGGCACATTTTATTTAAGCCATATTTTGCAGCAGTTGGATAGCCATCCAGTCTTGGCATCTGCGGGTTATAACGCAGGGCCGAACCGTGCGCGGCGTTGGCAGCCCATTGTGGCGGCTGTGGATGCGGATCAATACACCGAGAGCATTCCTTTTTTAGAAACCCGTGATTATGTGAAGCATTTGATGACCAATGCAGTGCACTATGGTTTGTTGTTGCAGCGTGGCGAGCAAAGCTTGGGGCAGCGGATGCGGCCTATTCCTGCGCGTTTGACTGATTAATGGTATGGATGAGTGCAGTTGTTGACGGGTTTGATACGCATACCGCACAAACTCACCGCATTGTTTGCGCCGGTCTGTGGTTATGATTTAGCCATGCAACCGATTCGTACTTTTGGCAGTCATACCCTGCGACAAGGAGGTCGTCATATCATGTTGGAGTGCATGTTGAAGCCTCAGCTAAGCACACATGTGCCTGATCAGTGGCCTTGTCATCGTAACAGGGCGCTGCGCCTGCGCTCTGCGCAATGGTTGCGCTATGTTGTGCTGTCATTGGTCTCGCTGCCGGCCGTTGCCGTTCATGCAGATGCCCCAACCAGCTACACGTTGGTGATTAATCTAACCCCAGCGGTATGTGCCACCAATCCAGAGCTGCGTCGCCTTCGACAGTGCCAAGAGGGGTTTTCGCTGACCGTCTCGCAATTACAGCCGGTGCCACCACCGTCTGAGCGTGGCTGTGCGCAGGAACCTGCACTGTTAAGCCCACTGCAAGCACGAGTGGTTGAGCGCATCATGCCGGATGAACAGCTACGCAATGAGGCGTGGCGCACCAGTGGCTCGTGTACGGGCATGAGTGCCAATGTGTATTTTCGTACAATTACCAACTACGCAGGGCGGCTCAAAGTCCCGCCAGAGTTTAATGCTGATCAAGCGGTGATCATGCACAAAGCGCAACTGGCTCAACAATTGGTCGATCTAAATGCGGGTCTAAAATCCAATGGCCTACAGTTTAATTGTGTGAAAAGTCCTAAGTTTAGGCAGCCAATGCTGACCGAAATCCGCGTCTGCTATAGTCCTAACGGCAGCTATTTGGATTGCCCCGCCAGTGTTGAATCGAATTGCCCTGACCGTTTCGTGGTGCATGGTGCACCGTAAAACCTCGGGATTGATTTCTGAGCCTGATGAGTATCTGTCGTAAGCTGTGTAAGATCAGGCCGCACGGGTGAAGCGTGCGCCAAGTGGTGTATGACGTTTAAGTCGATTGGTCATATTGATTGTGGGTTCCGACTCGCACCCATCGTTAACTTTCAGTACAATGTCTACGCTTGTCAAAACCCGCTTTGGGTGACCCCGTTTTTGTTCTCGTGGAGAAATCATATGAAGCAGCCCGTACGTGTTGCCGTGACTGGTGCAGCCGGTCAAATTGGATATAGCCTATTGTTCCGTATTGCCAGTGGCGAGATGTTGGGTAAAGACCAGCCAGTGATTTTGCAAATGCTTGAAGTGCCATTTGAAAAGCCACAACAAGCGCTGCAAGGCGTAATGATGGAGCTACAAGACTGCGCGTTCCCACTACTGGCGGGTATGGTTGGCACGGGTGATGCAAACGTCGCGTTTAAAGATGCCGACTATGCGTTGTTGGTCGGTGCACGTCCGCGTGGTCCTGGTATGGAGCGCTCTGATCTGCTGCAAGAAAACGCCAAAATCTTCACCGTCCAAGGTAAAGCCTTAAACGACGTGGCCAGCCGTAATGTTAAAGTTTTGGTGGTCGGCAACCCAGCCAACACCAACGCCTACATCGCCATGAAGTCTGCGCCAGATCTTCCAGCTAAAAACTTCACCGCCATGCTGCGTTTGGATCACAACCGCGCCTTGTCACAACTGGCTGCCAAAACTGGCAAAGCCGTTGCTGATATCGAAAACATGGTCGTTTGGGGCAACCACAGCCCAACCATGTATGCCGACTATCGTTTTGCCACCATCAATGGCGAAAGCGTCAAAGACATGATCAACGACGCAGAATGGAACAAAGATGTGTTCTTGCCAACCGTTGGCAAACGCGGTGGTGCGATCATCGAAGCACGTGGCCTATCATCGGCAGCTTCTGCGGCCAATGCTGCGATTGACCACATGCATGATTGGGCACTCGGCACCAATGGCAAATGGGTCACCATGGGTATCCCTTCCGATGGCTCATATGGCATTCCAGAAGGTACGATGTACGGCGTGCCAGTCACCTGCGAAAACGGCGAATACACCCGCATCGAAGGTTTGCCAGTCGATGAGTTCAGCCGTGAGCGCATGGACTTCACCTTGCAAGAATTGACCGAAGAGCGTGATGGCGTCGCCCACTTGCTCGGCTAATCATTACGGTTAAGCGTATGATGAGGCAGCTCCAAGTCAAACGATTTGGGGCTGTTCTTTGTCTGGAAAACAACTAAAGATACTTAAATTAAACAATCTACTACGCCAACGATGTTGCGGCAAAAGCCAGATGAGCGCACTGTGATGACAGTCAGTAAAAATCATGAGGAGAAATGATGATGGATATGACCACACATAGTTTGCCCCGTTTATTTGAGCAGTTGGGCTTACCCAGTGCTGAGCATGAGATTGAGCAGTTTGTGCAGACGCATCGTTTAGCAGAGCATGTCAGTATTGCGGATGCTGAGTTTTGGACGGATGCCCAGCGGCAGTTTATCCACGAATCGTTAAAGCAGGATGCAGACTGGTCACCAATTGTCGATGATTTGAATGCAATGCTGCATCATTGATTGATGCAAGGCAGATTTGCGTGCCGGATCGTCGGTGCGCATTAAGAGAAAAAAATGCGGTTACAGGCTTACCTTAAAGAATTTACTGCATGGGACTCGTTGTCTGAACAGCAGCGTTCGTTTTTTTGTGGTGACGACTATTTGCCGTTACCGCCATCACATGCGGCATGTATTTCTCGACTTCACGGTATTCGTGCGGTGGAGTTTATACGGCTAGCTTTGTATCAATTGCCAAAATATTCACCTACTGCCTTGAGTGACTTTAAACAAAAACACGTCATGTTGTTAGAGGATGTTTGGGGCAGTCAAACCAAAATTGCAGCGGTGCGTGATTGGCTGTATCAAGCAGGTGTGCCATTTTCCACCCAAGTGTTTTTGTTGCGGCATGAAGAGGTGATTGCCACAGATTGGAAAATTTTGGTGTTGTATTGGGATGCGTTTGCTTGGTCAGTCGGCGTTGAGATGCTGGTTGTGGATCAGACAAAATCATGGCTATGCGCCTTTCACCACGAGCAAGTGATTACGTTTATGCGCCACTAGGTTAAGTTAAGCAATTCCATAAAAACAACCGGCATTGCGCCGGTCGTTTCAGTACAAAACAATCGATTAAACATTCAAACGCTGTAGCGCAGCGACCCGATCATCGATACTCGGATGGGTTTGAAATAACGCCGCAATGCTAAAGCCTTTTTCTGTACCGGCACTGATCGCAAACGCCTTCATTTCTTTGGGCATTTCGTCAGGCATATCCTGCTCTTGGCGCAGGCTGAGTAGGGCAGAGATC
>JBBKWW010000158.1:0-6674 GCA_037969155.1 Moraxellaceae bacterium | reverse complement strand
CCAATGGTGCAGCACTGTATTTTGATCTGCCTAATTTTAATATTGGTGGTAGTTATTTTAGTAAAAACAATGTGCCTGCCAATACCGATGGTGTGGTGATTTTTGTCAAAAATGGGGTGGAGCAGAAAAATGCTGCTGGCGTAGATGTAGTGGTGACCACACGAACTGGACTAATTGCAGACAGTACCTTCTATAAAAATGATGCCGCCGTGATTGATTTACGCGAAGGCATGGTGATCAATAACACCACGCTGGCCGACAATCGTGCGGGGGTGCGTTTTATGGCGTCGCGTGGTGGGGCGAACCTTGCCAATAGCATCGTGGCGGGCAATACCCAGTTCGACTGTCAGTTTAATACAGGCGATCAGTCATATGTGAACAATAACCTGTTCATGAGTGGCTGTGATCAGACGTTAAGCAGCTTGCAGACCTCACAGATTCAAATTAGTGGCACTGGCGATACGATGCTGTTTGCTGAACAAGTCGATGGTCAATGTGCCAAGCCGCCTGCGCGTGGCTTATTGTGTCGTCCACAGCCAGTGGCGACGACAGTGCCTGAGCTTCAAGATGGCACGGAGGTGTTTAATCCCTATTTACGCCCCCGTCTGCTGACGGAATACCTCACCTTAAACGACTCGAAAATCGTGAACAAAGGCCGCAGTATTAGTGCGATTCAGCAAGCCCTCACCTGTACCCAAAATGACCAGCGTGGCCTTGCGCGTACCTTGTGTGATATCGGTGCAGTGGAGTTGGTCATCGATAATAATCGTAAAACCAATGGTCTCGATATTCTTTTTGGTGGCATTGCACAGCTGGATTTAGCCCCGTTACTAGGTGATGGGGATCTGATTCCTGCTGAGGTGTGCCCAGATATTTTTCCGACACGACAACCCGAGAATGGCGTTTGGCTTGAAGGCTGTTTAACCTATATCAAAGCACCACAAAAAGGTCTGATGACCCTAGAGCAAAATGGACAGATTACTTATCGCCCAAGCAGCAATTTTCATGGGGTTGATCGGTTTGACTATGACGTGGTGACCACCACCAGCCGATTCTCGCAAGGCGCAAATGATCAAAAGATCAATGTTGAAACCACGATTGTACAAGAGCCGGTGGATCGTGATAGCGATCGTAAGGTCAAGCTTGCTGGTGGTGCGTTGGATTGGTTTGGGCTGTTTGGATTGCTGGGATTGGCAGCAGTCGCACGTCGTACGACCCAAAAACGTAAGAGCCTAAAACAAGGAGCGTGCTGATGATTTGTCGTACAGCGTTATCGCTAGTGATTAGCGGGCTAATGACGTCAGCTTATGCTGCTACTATTGACGTGACCACGTTGGTCGATGAAGACGGTGAAAATATCGCAGCCTGCTCACTGCGTGAGGCGATTAAAGCCTCGGAACTGAAGTTGCCCTATGGTGGCTGTACAGGGGGCAAGCGCTTCGATACCGATGAAGTGCAGCTCAAAGCGGGTGAGTATGTACTGACACGAGGCGAGTTGCTGCCTAAAACGTCGCTAATTATTCGTGGCAAGAGCAGCATTGATATTAATCAACGTGATGTGGTGACTGGTGTATTCGATGCTCGAGTGCCACTCAGCACGGTGATTCGACCGACCAATAGCCGTGCGTTTAATACTGCGATTGGGCGTACCAATCTGACCTTGCTAGAATTGATTATTGATGGCGGTGAAGCGGTCAGTGCAGATCGTATCCATGGCGGTGCAGTTCTGGTCGGTGCAACGTTATCATTGAACCGCACGATTTTGCGCAATAACCGTGCATTGACCTCAGGTGGCGCGATTTTTTTAGAAGGCTCACAGTCAGCACTCACTGCTGAAGATACTGCTTTTGAAGGCAATATCGCCAGCCAGTCGGCGGTGTTGGGCATGACCTGTACCGATAACTTGAAGCTGACCAGCCGTAGTATCGATATTCAGCGCACTAGCATGGTCAATAACGGCTCAGCCAACACACAAACGATTTTGGATATCTGTGGGATTGCCAATGTCACACTGACCAATACGACGATTGCCAACAATCAAGTATCGAACCAGCCAAGTAGTGCGGCGATTTCGCTGATTGATGATGAGTTTGGTACACGTACGGCCTTGGCATCAGTGCTTGATCTGGCTAGTGTGACCTTAGTGGGTAACCAAGGTGCTGCCGCCTTATTATATGATGGCCGTGCACAATTAAAAATCCTGAACAGTATTTTGGCCTACAACCAAAATTTCGATTGTCGTTATTTACCACGCGATGGGATCAGACTCAATGCGCTCGACGGTGTGACCACACGTTCGAACTTAATTGGTGGCTATCGAGTGTCACCGAGCAGCGATAAGAGTATTACTTATGATCAGTTGTTTGATATGCCACTGAGTCGAACTTGCCAGCTACCGAGTAATGTGGTTGGTGTTCCATTATTTGCACTGGCAAAAGATGCACTTGCAAATAAGCCGCGTGAGATTGATTACAGCAGAGTCACCACAGCGATTGATGCCAGTGACAGCAATCGCTACACCGAAAACGCGACACAAAATGCGATTTTATATCCGTTAGCTGATTATGGTGTGGGTTTACAGGGCCTATTGCCTAGAAAGGTTGAAGATGCTGCGCGGCCATCTGCGGTGGATCGTGGTGCGACGCTGAGCGAGTGTGGCATCACTGATCAACGCGGTGTTGATCGGCAGAGTGGAGTCAAAAACAAGTTAACCAATACTTCAGAGTCACCGCGCTGTGACATTGGAGCGATGGAGCTGGGTCAGATTACGGTGAATGACGATGCGGATGCTTTGAACCGCTCCTATGTCGATCAGATTGAAGCCAAACGTTTTGATTTTACCGATCAGCAGTTGGCCGATTTTACCGCAGTAGAGCGTGAGTTGGTCGCACGCTTGAGCAAAGAAGAGGCTGATTTTAAAGTCCAGCTTGCTGCCAATTTTAGCTTCCGTCGGGCGTTTGTTGATGTTTTTGCCAACGATGTGGCGCAGGAGTTGGTTGATGACGCGACCAACCCACCGACGAGTCGCTTTGTGGAGCGTTACAGTGGCAAATATGAGGTGACCAATGTGACGTCGTATGGCACTGGCCCTGATGTGCTATTGAATAACCAAATACCTACAGAGAGTGCGAATACTGCGGAGGTCAAATGTGTCTGGCTAGAGGACATGAAGCGCATCGCTGTGTATCGCACCGATGGCTTTAAAACGCCGAGCGGGGATGTCGAGCGTTGTCAGTATACGGTGCTTGCACCAGATGGTTCGACATCGACGGGTATTGTGCAGGCACGGATTTCTAATATCCGCCCGATTGCCAAAAACGACGAATATGTTCTGCCTTTTGGTCAAGAAAGTCTGAATTTTAACATCTTAGACAATGATAGCGATAATGGTGATGGTCCAGTCGGCACATTGCACGAGCCCGTGGATCGCGTACCATTTTTTAACAGTGGTGATCGCGTGAATATCAAGATCAAAAAAGCACCCGTGTTGGGTCGTTTGGTGTTTGAGCGTGAGGCACAGTGTCCTGACAATACCGCAACCCGTCCCAATGAGATTTGTTATGGCGGCCGCGCGACTTATCTAGTGGATAATACCTTCTCGCCATTTAATGACTCGTTCGAGTATGTCGTCATCGATCAAGACAAAGCCGAGTCGAATACTGCCACAGTGAAGATCATCAATACCGCAACCACCACGGAAGACACTCGCGGTGGTGGCGCATGGAGCTGGTTAGGTCTGTTCGGTTTGGCCGGATTAGCTGTTGTTGCCCAGCGTCGACGGCGTGTGTGAGACTATTGACTGAGTCAGCGTGAGCAAGACGAATCAAAAAACCAGTCATGATGACTGGTTTTTTACGCTGCATGACGGTTGCTGCTGGTTGTTGCTATAGGCGCTGTCTGACCATTTCAAATAGACAGACCGCACCCGCAATCGCGACATTCAGTGACTCTTGGCCACCTGGTTGTGGAATGCTGATGCTGTGAGCATGTTGTAAGGCCAGATCAGTTGCACCTTGTCCTTCGTTGCCCATCAGCCACGCGACCGGCTGGCGTAAATCGACCTGATATAACGAGTGATCAGCATGGGAGCTGGTCGCATATACGGGGACACTGAGCCGATCCCAGAGGTCGTTCAGGTCGATATGCTCACTAATTTGCATCGAAAAATGCGCACCCATTCCGGCGCGCAATACTCGCGGTGACCAGACCGAGGCGGTGCCAGTGGTACAAATCACCTGTCGGATACCCGCTGCCGCAGCTGTGCGCAGCAGCGTACCGACATTGCCAGCATCCTGTACATTTTCTAAAATCAGTAAATCATTGCTAAGCTGATTGGGCAGCGTGGCGGGCTGTTGCGTAATCACTGCCAGCACATCTACGCCATCGCCCAAGCTACGCAAATCATGATACAGCGTATCGGGTAGCACAAAGCAGGCCACTTCTTGCCAGCGGCTGAGGAGGTGCGCAACTTCGGGATGTACCAGCGCCGTCTGGGTGAGCCAGATACTTTCCGGCTGTTGTCCTGCTTTTTGGAAGGCATCGAGTAGATGCACGCCTTCTAAGATGGTTTGTAATGATTTGCGCCGTTGGCTGGACTGTTGAGTCAGACCGCGCACGTGGCGCAGTCGAGGGTTTTCTTTGGATTGGATCAGTTGCGGCTGCATCACTGCTTAGCCTTGCGCTTGGTCGTGGGTCAGATGATAGCGTATGACCCGCTCAACTTCGTGACGTGATCCTAATACCACTGGAATACGCTGATGCAGGTCATGTGGCGCAACCTCAAGAATTCTTACACGGCCAGTGCTTGCTGCACCACCAGCTTGCTCGATCAGCCAACTCATCGGATTGGCCTCATACATCAGGCGTAGACGGCCCGCTTTTTTAGGATCTTTAAAGTCGTAGGGATACATAAATACGCCGCCACGGGTCAGGATGCGATGCACATCACCGACCATCGAGGCGACCCAGCGCATGTTAAAATCTTTACCCCGCGTGCCTGTGCTACCCGCAACACACTCGTCGATGTATTGCTTGACCGGTGCTTCCCAATGCCGCTGATTCGACATGTTAATCGCAAATTCTTGGGTGTCTACAGGGATGCAGAGTTGACTGACTGTTCGTATGAATTCGCCGCTGTGCTGATCTAAGGTGAAGACATCTACGCCCGCGCCGAGGGTCAGTACCAACAACGTCGATGGGCCGTACAGCACGTAACCCGCGGCAACCTGCTGCGCTCCAGCCTGAAAAAAATCTTCAGTAGTGAGCTCAGTGTTGGCGGGACGTGGCAAAATCGAAAAAATCGTACCGACACTCATGTTGACATCAATATTGCTTGAGCCATCCAACGGGTCGAACAGCACCAAATACTGCCCATCCGGATTGGTCATCACCATGTGATCTTGTTCTTCAGAGGCAATTGCCGCGGTTAAACCGCCTTGGGTCAGGGCATCGACCAATAGGTCATCTGAAATGACATCTAGTTTTTTTTGCACTTCACCTTGGATATTGCCACTGTCCGCACTGCCTAAAATCCCTGCCAACGCGCCTTGTTGCAATGCGACACTGATTTGCTGGCAGGCTGCGGTGATTTGCAGCACGATTTGGCTCAGTTCAGCGCTCAAATTTGGTTGTTGATGTTGTGCGGCTGCGAGATAGGCCTGAAGGGTGGTGCGCGGCGAGTTGTCGCTAGACATGGTTTCTCCAATCGATACGGCATTTAGATGTTGGCGATTATGGCGGATTTTTGCTAGAGACTGGATTTTTTTTCCGAAATAGTGCGGCTCTGGCATCTAGATTGGGTTGTATTAGCAGGCTTAGGATGGTGTGAGTGGGTACAAATTGACTAAATCAATTTAGCTTAAAACAGATTAGATTGTCAGTTGGAGTATCCTTTGGTTGCAGTGCAGGAGCTATAAGCCCATGTCAATAACGCCGTCGCCCGTTCGATCTTCACATAAAAAATTGGCACTGCTGGGCTTGGTGCTGCTGCTGACCGCGCTTGCGCTGTGGCAGGCATGGCAATTACGCCTACCAGAACAGTCGATTAGCGTACTGACCCGTGAAGGGGTGCTGCAACGAATTCAGCATCTGAATAATTTGGAAACGGTCGCTTTTCATGTGCAAACTGTGGTGACCAGTACCAAACAAGGCAACTGGTATCGACTCTGGCAAGATCAGCAGCGCGGCTTATTTATTGCCAGTGGCCGTGTGGTGGCGGGATTGAATTTCAATCGGCTGACCGCTGACCAAGTGCGTGTTTCTGCCGATGGTAAAAGTATTCATATTGATTTGCCACCAGTCGAAATGTTGTCGATCAGCTTGGATAAAACCGAGATCTACGATTTGAATACCGGCCTGATGGGCTTGATGCAGGTTGATTCTGAGCTGCTGACCCAAGCACAACAGGCTGCACGGCTGCAAATTGGTCACACCGCGTGTCAATCTGGCGTATTACGCATCGCCAATGAAAATGCTCAAAAACAAGTGCAGGCCTTGTTTGCTTTGACACAAGCTCAAGTCAGTGTCACTGCCGCCGCTGTACCGAGGTGTCCAGTCTAGGGTCTGTTGACGTTTCGCACGCGAACCGCGTTGCAAGGCAAAATGCTGACAGACAAGGCGACACATGCAGCAAATGGTCACTCCCTTTGCCAATGTGGCAACGATGTATGACAGTA
>JBBKWW010000157.1:0-3205 GCA_037969155.1 Moraxellaceae bacterium | reverse complement strand
AGCCTGAGCCTGAGCCTGAGCCTGAGCCTGAGCCTGAGCCTGAGCCTGAGCCTGAGCCTGAGCCTGAGCCTGAGCCTGAGCCTGAGCCTGAGCCGCCGCTGCAATTATCGGCTGAGCTTGACCCTTTTCAATTGCTGCTGCATCCAGTCGCTGTGCTGGTCGGTGAGTGGGACAGTGTGAAATGGGAGTATTGGCTACGTGAGCGTGAATTGACGCCTGCGGTGCGTAATCTGGCGCAACATGGCGTGTTATTTGGGCAAATCGGTGAGCAGACTGTGTTTCAGATTGCGCCAGAGCATCGGCTGCTAGCTGTGGAGCTATTCGATGGGCTCCAAACCGCTGTGCAGCACGAGTGGCCACAAGGAGCTGTGCAGTTACAGTTTGAGCTGCCGAGCGCGGCTGTACCCATGCACATGAAGCAGGCTCGTTATGAGGCTGCCACGCAGCGGGCGCGTGAGCTGGTGCTGGCAGATGAGGTAATTGCACCGCTAATGCAGCAGCTAGATGCACAGATTGTAGCGTTTGAGCTCAAGGATTTTTCTTAATTGACAGTGAAATAAAAAAGCACTGATGAATCAGTGCTTTTTGCGTTAACGGGTATTATTGCGAGCGAATAATACCGAGCAAGCGTAAGAACGAAATATACATCCAGACCAGTGTCGCCAGCATCGCGATACCACAGAACCATTCCATGTATTTGGGTGCATTCATCTGGCTTGAGCGTTCGATTAGATCGAAATCTAAAATCAAATTCAATGAGGCAATCACTGCGACAAATGCCGCGAAGCCAAGACCAATCAGGCCATTTTCAAATAAGAATGGAATGCTGTTGCCGAATGCCAGCACCATGACCCATTGCAGCACATACAACACGACTATCGCCAAGGTAGCCGAAATCACCACGGCTTTAAATTTTGCAGTGGCTTGGATAATGCGGGCTTTATATAAACCGAGCAGACCAAAGGTCGTGATAAAGGTCGCCGCCACTGCAATCAATGGCAGGCCAGGGAAGCGATACTCGTAATAAGCTGAAATGCCGCCTAAAAACAACCCTTCGACCACGGCGTATGGCATCGCCAGCATCTTACTGGTTTCGGGTTTAAAGGCTGCGATCAATGCTAAAACAATTCCGATAATCGCGCCTGCGATAGCACCGATCATGGCAGGACTATTGGTATAGCCCACTGCCATGCAATAAAAGAAAAACAGCACGGCGACGGTTGATGCGGTACCCGTCATCAGTAGGGTTTTATTGATCGCACCCGTAACCGTCATCGGTTGCATGGAGGGCGTAAAGGTGGCTTTTTTAAACAGTGGATTGTTGCTTTGCATTACAGATGCCTCGATTTAGACCAACATAGGGGTGATTAGAGCGGTATTTTGCGTGAACTGCAATGTACGCTGTGTGACAAAAACTGCTGCGTGTGATTTTATACAAAAATGCTATGATTTGGCGGCAATCGCTTTGGAGTGGTCTAAAATGAAACCGACCCAATTTAGGAATATTGGCCTAATTGGTCGCCCAGATAAACATTCTGTGGTCGACAGTCTGCGCATGATTTCTCAGTATCTGTTGGATCGAGGCCTAAAGCCGATTTTTGATGAAACCACTGCGGCCTTGGTTAATCTGGCCGATGTACAGGTGGTGTCACGTAAAATTATGGGCGAGACTTGTGATTTGGTCATCGTGGTCGGTGGTGATGGCACACTGCTGCATGCTGGCCGTGCGTTGGCGCGTTATAATGTCCCTGTACTGGGTGTGAATCGGGGGCGACTCGGCTTTTTAACCGATGTCTCGCCTGATGAAGTGTTGCACAAACTCGACTTGGTATTGTGTGGGCAGTATCGTTTGGATCGACGGTTTTTATTGCAGGTCGAAATCCGCAGCAATGACCAAGTGACGCACGAGGCAATTGCGCTCAACGATGTGGTATTGCATGCGGGTAAATCGGTGCATATGATTGATTTTGAGATGACCATTGATGGGCATTTTGTCTATCGCCAGCACAGTGATGGCTTGATTGTGGCGACCCCGACGGGTTCGACTGCCTATGCTTTATCGGGTGGTGGGCCCATCGTGCATCCAAGCATGGATGCCATTGTGATCGTGCCGATGCATCCACACACCTTGTCGAGTCGTCCGATTGTGGTCGGTGGCGAGAGTGAGATCAAAGTCCGTATTAATGACACCCGTGTTGATCCGATGATGAGTGCGGACGGTCAGCAAAGTATCTCTTTGCAGGCAGGCGACTGGCTGCATATTCGTAAGCATCCGTTTAAACTGAATCTATTGCATCCGCCGGGCTATGATTTTTATGCGGCTTGTCGGACTAAACTCGGTTGGAACCAGTATCAGGAGCCGAATGATGAACATTGAACAGACCCTTGCTGCACTGACCCCTGAGATTGTGGATCGCTTACGTACTGCGGTCGAAATCGGTAAATGGCCGAGTGGCCAGCCGCTGAGTGCCGAGCAACGTGCGACCTGTATGCAGGCGGTGTTGATCTGGGAGCATGCGCATATGCCTGAAAATCAGCGCACAGGCTATATTGATAAAGGTAAAAAAACCGAAGGCGAGGCGTGTGACGCTGAGCATCCGCCACATGATCCACACGAAGAAAAGCCATTGCGCTTGGTGTGAGATACGCTTGAAGTATTTTGTATGATGTTGGCCGCTTGCCCTTGAAATTATCGCAATTGCCCAGCATGTTATGGCTGAACCGATAGGAAGATCATTATGCTTTTTCATCCGACCAAACAGCCGTCCGAGTTGCGTATTCGTCACTTAAATGCGCGTTTAGAGGCACAACAACAAGCCATGTCAGCGGCGATTTATGATCGTTTTGAGCTGCTGCAATCCTTGAATCGCCTGCGTAAGGCTCATAAGTTGCGTAAAAAAAGCGGCGAACGGGTGTTTTTGCTGGATTTTAAGGGCGATGTACAGGCCAGCGCAGTCGATACGCTGCGTGAAGAGATTACTTTGATTTTGTCGATGGCTCGCGTCGGTAAAGATCAAGTGGTGGTGCGTTTGGAAAGCCCTGGTGGCTTGGTGCATGGCTATGGTTTGGCAGCCGCCCAACTGGCACGGCTGCGTGAGGCAGGTTTTAAGCTGACCATCTGTGTCGATAAAGTCGCGGCGAGTGGCGGCTATATGATGGCCTGTCTGGCCGATAAAATCGTCGCTGCGCCGTTTGCGGTGGTCGG
>JBBKWW010000156.1:0-16746 GCA_037969155.1 Moraxellaceae bacterium | reverse complement strand
CCCTGCTGATCTAGACTGGTGAGACGCAAACCAGACTGCTGCAAAAAATCCAGCAACTGACTGACATCACGCCGATAGGCTTTTAAGGTATGCGGTGAACGACCTGCCAATTGCAGTTGCAACAACCAGTCCTCAAGCAAAGCGACCTCAGCAGAGGGCTCAGACGATTGCTGAAGCATTTGAGCGCTCACTTACCACTACACCACAACTTGTTGCTGTACGGTCGGATTGATAAAACTGCCTGCCGTTTTCAGCGTGGCATACATCTGCGGGTCAGCCCACTCTTGCTGCACTTGCTCAGAAAATACGATCTGCTCAAGGTTTAACGCTCCCATCTGCGGATTGTCAACATCCTGCCGAAAACACTGCGCATATCCGGTTGCGGTTTCATGCACGATCACTGAATGCACTTGCACATCACCTTCACCATTTTGGGTTTGGGTTTGTTGTAGCACTGCATCAGCCAAATAAAAAAACACCCGCGAAAACTGCTCTGCCGATGGCGACACCGGTAATGCAATCCAACGCGCACTAAAGGTTTGGCAGGCGGCAATATAATCTGGATCATCTTTTGACCAAAAACAAATCGCATGATCAAAGCTATCAAACAAATCGCGAATCACGCCTTTGAGCAAGCCAAAATCATACACCATCTGTCCATGATCAAGCCGATGCGCCTCCAGAATCAACTCAACCTGATAACTATGGCCATGAATAGAACGCCGACAGCGATCTGAGCTGCAATTGCGCACGATATGGGCATTTTCAAACTTAAACAACTTGCGGATTAACATCGTGAATACCCCAAACTCAGCATCAGTGTTGATTATACGTCAGCCCTGCGCAAAGCGGGCGAGAGATCTGTGAAGCCGAATCGATACTCACGGCACGGATGCCGTAACAGGCGCTGCAATCGGCGCAAAAGAACGCTGATATGGATACACCGTCGCGCCTTTTCGATAAAAATCGCTGGTCAAGTAGCGCGTACGCCCCGACAGTAAGACCGTCACCTGCGCTTGATAATAGGCACTTTTTACTGATAAAAATCGCTGCGCTTGCGTGCGCAACTCTGGCGTGATTTGACTTTGGCCAGCCAAATCCCAAAACGCAGTGACTTGCTCGACTGGCTGCTGGTTTTGATCACGGCGGCCAACCCAGTCACCCACGCTATTGCGATCCATCTGCTCCAGCAAGGCCGCCAATACAGGGGCTTGGGCGGTATTCAGATTGATTGGTGCAAAAGCAGGCACAGCACTAATATAAGGCTCTATCAGCTCAAACGCCTCAGCTGACTCGAAACCGCGTATGAGCTGCAACTCCTGTACACTCATCAAAGGCCGATTGGCAGCACGATAGCTCGGCTGCTGGCCTTGATAAAAACTGTCTTCTGCACCCGCCGCACCGGTAATCGTATCATCGGGATCTTGCCAATCCAGCACTGCATCGGCCAAATCTGCTGACAGTCCAACTTGGCTCAACAAACGACCAAAGACCGCCACGGCTTGCTCATCAGGCTGGCCATCGTGATATAAATTATTCACATTAAAGCGACCCGATAACTCGGTCAGCTGACCAGACACAAAGCCATCTTCAACCGGATATGGTGGCGTCGGCTGCGCCCATAGCTCGCCGAGGTAGTCAGTATTCGCGCCAGACTGCTGATCTGCCACCAGCAACTCCACCAAGAATCGCTCACCCGCCAATGCATACTGTGTGGCCTGATCTTGTCGTAATAAAATGCTGGCCTCTCGAATCAGGCGTTGCTGCTTCATCAGCAGACTACTGGCCAAAATCGTCGCCATCGCGACCATTAACAAAATCGTCAGCAGCGCCACACCGTGCTGGCTGCTTTGGCGCGACACGGTCATGGATTTGCTCCTGCGGGCGGTGTCTCTTGTCCAGATGTCTCTGTATCACCCATATCCGGCAGGGGCTCCACCAGCGCAAACACCCAGAGCCGCTCACGGCCTTGTTGCGTCAGGCTGACTTGAATGCCACGTGGCAAACTCGTATCGCCTTCTGGTTTAACCCCTTGAGCATTGGTCGCAATCGGCTGACCAGAGATACTTGGCCAGAGTGCTTGTGGCTCGGGATTCAGTGCTTCAAAGCGCAATTGCTGCACATCGCGCAACAGCACGCTGCGTGTCGGCTGCACCACGCCAGCCTGATCAATCTGTGGGCTGGAGATTCGTACCAACTGCTCACCCTCCAGCAGATACTGCACCCGCTCAAGTGGACTCACTTGGCTAAAACGTGGGTCAAAATAGCCTGTCCGTGTCAGGCTCAAGCGCTGCGCATCAAGCAACAGTGCTGGCTGTGTACCGGTCTGATCACGCACCGGACGCGCCACCGCCTGTGTCAAGTCACGCAGCATCTGTCCATAAGTCAACTGCTCCGCACTCAAACGTGCTGCTTGTAAGCTGGCACGCTCACGCGTAATCATCAGATTATTAAAGACTTGCCAGCCAGCCAGCGACAGCAGCGCAAAAATGCTCATCGCCACCACCAACTCGATCAGGGTAAAGCCGACCATATGCGCCAACCGACCACGCTGCACCACAGATTTAGACGACATCGCGTACGCTTACTCGACCGAAGGTTGATTCAAAAAAACCACTAAGCGTTGACTGGCAGTAGGGGCGGCTTGTTGCTCTGCTGTCATGGCAAACAACGACAGCTCCACTCGACGCACCGCCAACACTGGCGTCGGAAAAGTTTGATAGCGCAACTGCCAGTTTTGATCGCCTTGCTCCAGCAATCGCTCGCCACTCCCTTCCGGCCATGCGCGATTAATACGCAATAAGGCCGCTTCATTCATGAGCAGATAATGTGCAGCACTACGATCACTCAGGGTACTCACAGCATGGGTATAGCTCATGCCCGCTTGCGTCAGCGCAATCGCCGCCACCGCAAAAATCGCCAGCGCCACCATCACTTCAAGTAAGGTAAAGCCTTGCTGAGTCTTTGTTTTTATCTGTGGCAAGGTCATGGTGTATCCCCTTGTTCATCGTCGCTGACCTGACCATTTGCACTGACATATAATGGCGCACCAATCGGCTGCTGATCGTGCCAGAGCTGTAAGCGTACCGGTGTCGTCTCGCCATTGCCGAACCAAATCAACTGCGGCGTATTGGCATCTTGCCAAATTTGGGCATCACGGCTGGTCGTTCTTTGCACGGCCCTACGCTGTAATGGTGTCACCTGCAAACGCACCCGATCCGGCAACGTCTGCATTTTAAAATCACTGGCGACTGGCCAACGTTGCTCAACCTGCTCAGCATTCGGCTCAAAGCCGACCACTTGATAGCCAGTCTCTTGCCCTGCTTGTGGCTGCATCTGTTGTAATGCCAATACTCGACCTTGATCACGTGACTCAAGCTGCACAATCGCCAAATTATCGATTAAACGTTCGCGCAACAGCAGTAAACGCCGCTCACTTTCACCGCCGACTGACAAGCTAACCATCGCCGCAAAAATACCAACAATCACAATCACCAACATCAGCTCAATCAGGGTAAAACCCTGTTGCTGTGGCGCAAGTGATCGGATCAAAGTCGGCATCGTTAATCAGTCTGCGTTGACATCAACAGGTGCTGCAACAGCAGCGGGCTGCAAGTATTGCTGTGGCAAAGCCAAAATCTGATCAATCAACGCCACCCGCAAGCTATCGCGTTCGCCCAAGTAACGCTGATAAAAACTCGAATTCAAAATCGCCGCCCCCCCTTGGGTCATCGACCAAATCGCCGCCAAATAATCGCGCACCACCATACTGCTCTGTTGTTCGGCCAGATACGCACTGCTCACATTAATAATCCGCCGTAAGCGTTGCTTGCGAATCTGATAGAGTTGCGCAAATAAACTGCCTAAACCAGTGGCGCCTGCTGAGAGTCGCTCTTCGATTTGCAGTAATAAAACCGTGCGCTGTGAATGGTGTAAATGGTGCAACATGTACGCCGCTAGCTGGGGTGGAAAATCGGCAGGCGTATCCAGCATATTCAACAACACTTGCTCATTACGAATAATCAGATGTAAATACAGTTCATCTTTACTTTGAAAGTGCTTGTATAGCGTGCCTTTGGCCAGATCAAGCTCTAACGCCAACGCATCCAAGGTCATGCCCAATTCGCCGCTTTCAAGCAATAAACGCTCAGCTGCTTGAAAAATCAACTCTTCTCTGCTGCGAAACTGTGCCTGACGATCCATCCACTCACCCTCTAATAGTTGTTGCGGCATCCCGCCGTAAACGATAAAAATTAGCAGTGGTCAACTCTGCCAAGCGCTCCACTGACATTTGGTGCAGATCAGCCAACACCACGGCCACATGTGGTAAATACGCGGGCTCATTCGGCTTACCACGATACGGCACGGGTGCAAGATACGGACTATCTGTTTCGATTAATAGTCGATCCAGCGGTACTTGCCGTGCCACTTCACGCAAATCTGCGGCATTCTTAAAACTAATAATGCCCGAAAACGACACATAATAGCCCAAGTCGAGAGCAGCTTTTGCAGTGGGCCAATCTTCGGTAAAACAGTGCAAAATCCCGTGCGCTGCCTGCTCAGCACGCAACACGTCTAAGGTATCACTGCGTGCTTCACGAGTATGCACGATCACCGGCTTACCCAGTTGCTTACCTGCTTGGATATGGCGTGCAAACGACTCACGCTGTGCCTGCGCATGTTGCTGACTATAGTGGTAATCTAAGCCAGTTTCACCAATCGCCCACACCTTGTCATGCTGTCCCCACGCACACAATAGCTCCACCGTGGCACGTGCCATCATCACCGGATCTTCGCAGGGATGCACGCCAACACTCATACCGACATCAGCATGGCGCAATGCCAATTGCAATAGCCCTTCATGCTCATCAAGGTCAACGGCCACTGCTAAAAACAACGAGACTTGTAATTGACGGGCAGCATCGAGCGCCTGATCAATCGAGCCTGCATGACGGCTTAAATCGAGCCGATTCAAATGACAATGTGAATCAATAAACACAAACACCCACTTAGGCCAATACACACACTGCATGAGGCCTGTTGATTAGACTATAGAGTATGGGTTGGGCGCGGCGAATTGATCTGACCCGCCAACAGCTTCTCAATCTCTCCTCGAATACGCTGCCCATCATCACCACTTAACTGCATACCGAAGCCAGCCGGACGATGCCCTTGGCTGCGGTGATTGACCCACACTACTTTCCCAGTCAGTGGAATTTTTTCTTGCGACTCTGGCAAGGTCACCACGACAAACACTTCCTCACCCATGGGTAAAGTACGATTGGTGGGAACAAAAATTCCACCGCCATACACAAACGGCATGTAACTCGCCAGCAAATCAGGCAAGGTTTTGATCGGGTAATTAATAATCCCGCCGGCGCGTGGCAGCATGGTTGCTCCTTAACTCAATGTTATTCCAAAGCTCAATCAGATCGCAGCACAACCAGGTCAATACTGACCATGATTCATGCGACGCGATGATTGGCCAATTGCTGCATCACGCTATCATAGACCAAAGCAGGCTGCACATGTTGCGCTTGGCCAGCGGTGAGTTGTAACACCTGATCATACACGGTGAATAGCGACTCAATCGCATAATGTGACTGAATCGATGAGACCTCTAAATCTAACTGCTGTACCGGCTGACCTGTGTGCAATGCCAACACATCGCGCAACATCACTTGTAGCAAACCCAACCAATCCAGCAGGCTGAGTTTTTTTTGCCAGTGTTGTGACAATACGAGACTAGCGATGCGACCCGCCAATAATGCCTGCCAATCATGCAACCATGCCTCGCGCAAACCAAACCAGTCTGCATCCAACAATTGTAACGCCGCCAGCGGTGCACCACCTGCCAGATTTAACGCCACAGTCGCGGCGGACAGAGACAGCTGCGCCTCGTCCTGCACATACGCCAGCGCTTGATCTTGTGCAATCCGCCCCAAAGCCACTTGCTGCAACCGGCTGCGAATCGTTGCGGAAAGCTGCAAGGCTTGATCAGCGACCAGCAGCAATAACACGCGCTCACCAGGCTCTTCGAGCGTTTTTAGAAGTGCGTTAGAGGCAGCATGATTTAAACAGTCCGCAGGCTCAATAATCACCACTCGCCAGCCATCGCTGGTCTGCTGCACAAACGGCATCAGGTCACGAATCTGATCGATTTTAATCTGCTGTGACTGTTTGCCCTTGGCATCAATCTCACGCGAAATCCGCAATAAATTCGGATGTGTATCCGCTTTGAGCCACTGACAACTTTGGCAGTGGCCACAGGCTTGATCAGCCACCTGCTGCTCACACAACAACCACGCAGCCAAACGATCAGCAAACAATCGCTTGCCGACGCCTGCCGTCCCACTCAGCAATAAACCATGTGCCAACTGCGGATAGCGTTGGCGTAGCCGCTGCCAATGCGGACGCTGCCACGGTAACAATGGGGCAAAATACTGCCGCGTTGGAGCGGTCGGTGTTGTGAGTGGCTTTGGCATCAGATTACGCAAATACCGAAGAATCGAGGGCGCGTAATCGCTCTAAGTCAGCCGGTGTATCAACACCGGGTGGCAGAGACAGCAACGCGGGTGCAATGGCGATGCGCTGGCCATTCTCCAATATTCGCAACTGCTCAAGGTTTTCGATTTTTTCTAACACACCCATCGGCCATGTCACAAAATCTTGTAGCAAAGCCACTCGATACGCATACAAGCCCAGATGGCGCATGGCAGCTTCTGGCACACTATTCATGCCCTGAGCAAAGCCATCACGGTCGTACGGCATGCTGGCACGACTAAAATACAATGCTTCTTGTTGCTGGCTACAGACGACCTTAACAATCGAACTACGGGTAAACTGATCTAAATCAGTCACGGGCTCACACAAGGTTGCCATCGCACAATCAGGTTTACTCAACAGTAAATCACCGACCTGTTCGACCAACAATGGGGGTAACAACGGCTCATCACCTTGCACATTGAGCACGATATCTTGTCGATCCCAACCACGAATTCGAGCGACCTCTGCCAAACGATCTGTCCCCGACGGATGATCTTGGGCGGTCATCACCACCGCAACGCCAGCCGCCTGACAGACTTCGGCAATTCGATCATCATCAGTCGCCACACAGATATCATCGACACCACGCACTTTACGCGCTTGATCGACCACACGCAGCACCATCGGCTTACCGTGAATGTCAAGCAACGGCTTACCGGGTAAACGTGAGCTGGCATAACGAGCTGGAATCACCAAATGGCGCATAAATACTCTCCTCATGATGAATCATTTAAGTGGATGGTGCGAGCAACCCAACATCGCTGAGCTGCTGACTCAAGAGGCTATAGCATGCCGTGGACAATCTTGCCTCAACAGGCAACACCCAACCCAGCACCCCAAGACCAAAAAGTTTCACCGCATCTTTGCCGGTGGTAATCAACGGCAGGCGATCATCAAACGCCACATCCGCTGCAACATAGGCATGATGATCGGCAAACGCATGCTCAATCACCACAAAGCCTAAATCACGCAATTGCTGAAAAAACCGCTGTGGATGACCAATCCCTGACACGGCATGCACACGATCACCAGCCGATGGTGCGTACTGGTCATGTTGCTGCATCGGATTCAATGGCTGTAAGGGCTGAGCCACCAGTTGCATCCGTAACGCGGCACTGCTATCGCCATGCTGAATGACCGTACTATGCGCGAGCCGACTCGCTGACTCGCGTAAGGCACCGGCCGGCAGTAACCAGCCACTGCCCAAGCCACGCGCAGCATCCAACACCACCCACTCAATATCTCGAGCTAAAGCCAAATGCTGCAAACCATCATCACACAAAATCAACTCAATCTCTGGATGCGCCACCAATAAGCACTCAATCGCGGCTTGGCGATTCGGCGCAACTGCCATCGGCACCGCCGTCTGCTGCACAATGAGCACTGGCTCATCTCCCACCTGATCGGGTGTGGAGGTCGCATCGACCAGCTTGGGAAATACGCCTGATTCCCCGTGATCTTGCGCACCATAGCCACGACTAATCACACCAACATTTAACTGATACTGCTGCTGTAAATGTTTAACCAAATGAATAATCAACGGGGTCTTGCCTGTGCCACCGACCGTAATATTACCGATCACCATCACGGGTACTGGCGCACGGTAGGCCTGCTGGACTCCCAACCGATAGCTTAAGCGCAATAGCCCCGTGACCAGCGCATACAGCCCTGATAGTGGCAACAATAATGCCAACCACCACGCTTGCCGCTGCCATGCGGCAGGTAACCATTGCTTGATGTCAGCCATGCATGCCTACCTTGGATTATACTGGAAGACCATCATCAAAATTACGCTGATGCAACTGTGCATACAGCCCGCCCAAGGCCAACAACTGCTGGTGTGTGCCCTGCTCTACAATCCGGCCTTTATCCATCACCACAATACGATCCGCCTGCTCAATGGTCGATAAACGGTGTGCTATCACAATCGTGGTGCGGTCTTGCATCGCGGTATTCAGCGCTTGCTGGATATAATGCTCAGACTCATTGTCTAAGGCACTGGTTGCTTCGTCTAAAATCAAAATTGGCGCGTCTTTGAGCAATGCCCGTGCAATGGCCAAACGTTGCCGCTGTCCACCCGATAACGATAGCCCACTTTCACCGATCAGCGTGTCATAGCCTTGCGGTAGTTTTTCAATAAACTGATCGGCATAGGCAGACTTTGCCGCAATACGCACCTCTTCTAGCGATTTATTCGACAACTGACCGTAGGCAATATTATCGCGTACCGTACGATCAAATAAAATCACCTGCTGACCGACACTGGCAATCTGACTACGCAAACAATCCAAACGCAATGCTTGCACCGGCTCGCCATCGAACAACAAATCACCTCGACTGATTTCTTGGCCACGCATCAATAGGTTAATTAAGCTGGTTTTGCCTGCGCCGCTACGACCCACCACAGCAACGGTTTCACCAGCATTGATGATCAGATTAAAGTCATCGAGTGCCGTTGTGCCATCTGGATAATCAAAACCCACTGCCCGAAACTCGATTTGGCCACTCAGACGGCGCTCTATGCTGCCATCATCGCGCTCAGCCGGTTGATCAATCAAGGCAAAGACCGAGGCTGCTGCCGCGACGCCACGCTGAATCTGCTGATTAATATCGGTTAATGCTCGCACTGGCTTGCTCAATAAACCAGCTGCACCAATATACGCAATAAACTCACCTGCGCTGGTATCACCAAATACCGCAGGACGCAAGGCCAAATACACCACCACCGCCATCGCAATCGCCATCAATAGCTGAACAGCAGGCGTATTGATGCTACTGGTAATGACAACCTTGAGACCTTTTTTCAAGTTATCACGTGAGGCTTTTTCAAAGCGTGCGGCCTCATACGGCAAGCCACCATAGTTTTTCACCACGCTATAACCATTGATGCTTTCATTGACGATATGACTGACTTCACCCATCGAATCTTGAATTTGCTGCGACAAGCGCCGAAAGCGCTTACCGGCATAGCGGACTAATAGCGCAATAAATGGAATCACCAACAGCAAGGTCAGTGATAACCGCCAATTGGTATAAAATAAGAATCCCAGTAGTCCAACCACCACTAAGCCATCACGCAACAAGGTTTTCAGCGAATCAGTCGCTGCACCCGTCACTTGCTCAACATCAAAAATCAGCTTGGCTGATAGATGCCCGCTGGAGTGAGCCAAATAAAACGCGGTCGGCAATTTAATCAGTTGGTTAAAGACCTCAACCCGCAACTGATACACCAAACTACGCGCCATCACCGCACTAAAATAATTACCTAAAAATGCACCAATACCACGTACCACAAACAGCACAATAATCAACAGCGGAAACATATTCATCGCTTCACGATGGCCGCCGTTGATTGCATCAATAATAAATTGCATCAGCTTGGCAACAGCCACTTCGGTCGCCGCGTTAATACTAAAACCCAGTATCACCAATAAAATCGCCCACCAATACGACTTTAAATAGCTAATTAAACGGAGGTAAATCGTCAAATTTGACACGTTAAGGGCGCTCTCCAACTGGCACACGGGTGCTGATATTGATATTAACAAAGCCGACTTTACCCGCCACATCCATCACCCGTACCACCGATTGATGGTTGGCTTTACCATCCGCCGCAATCACCAGCGGTAGACGAGTATCGGCGGGTATCACTTGTTTTAATGCGGCCATGAGTTCAGCTTCACTGTCGCCGAGTAACGGCTGACCATTGACGTGGTATTTGCCATCAGCACTGATCGCCACTTCGATTTTTTTCGCCTGCTGGCTTTGCGGTACACCCGTCGCTTCTGGCAACACCAGATTCAATCGACTATGCTGATTAAAGGTGGTCGATAACAATAAAAACACCACCAAAAACAGCAAACAATCGATCATCGGCGTCAGGTTCATCTCCATCGGCTCAATCTTCGGCTTACGGAATTTCATCTCGATTGCCTCAACTCAGGAGTCGGCACGTTGTTGTAACAACGATGCTGGCCGCTCATCCACATGCAAGGCTGAGCTTGAATTAACATGCGGTGCGGTGCCAGGCCCAAGTAGGCCATGGGTCAAACGACTGGCCTGCTCTTCCATTTCGACGGCCAAATCCAGCACTTTACGCTGATAGTAGCGATAGGCAATTAACGCAGGAATCGCCACCAGCATGCCTGCCGCAGTGGTAATCAATGCTTGTGAAATCCCACCCGCTAGCAGCGCTGGATCGGTTGTACCACCCGCATTCACCGCCAAAAATGACTGAATAATCCCCAATACCGTGCCCAAGAGACCGAGTAAGGGTGCAATATTACCAATCGTTCCGAGTAAATTGAGGTTTTTTTCGAGTCGATGAATCTGGGTGCTGGCACGGCTTTGCATCTGCAAGGTCATATAATCCAAGCCCGCACCGGCGTTCAAGATACCCGTCGCCAAAATATCGCCCAGCGGCGTAGCATGCTGAATCTGCCGTAGCTCCTGCTCCGCCAACTGCCCTTTATCAATTTTTTTAACCAAGCCGTCAACTAAGCCCAACGGTGCAATTTTGTGTGCACGCAAACGCCATGCACGCTCTAAAATAATAATCAGGGCAATGACTGAGCACAGCACAATCGGTGTCATCAACCAACCACCGGCGTAAATCAATTCCCACATTTAGCGGATCCTCATAACAATTACCCCGAGGCTTTATTCAGCCGAGTGACCCATCACCGCCAGAATCCCATCCAACTCATCGAGTGAGTGATAGCGAATGGTCAGGCGGCCTTTGCCTTGATTATTGTGTTCGATCTGCACTGGCGCACCAAATCGCTCAGACAAATGTTGGCTCAGTATTGCGACATCGGGCGGCACGATCTGCGGTGGTTTGCTTGGCGCTGGATTGAGTCGATCACGAATTAACTGTTCGGTCTGCCGCACCGACAAACCACGCGATACCACATCACGCGCCAGCTCAACCTGTGTCAATGCATCTAGCGACAGCAATGCGCGAGCATGCCCCATGTCTAGATCGCCATGCTCCAGCAAGGTTTTTACTTCAGCTTGCAAGCCGATCAGCCGCAATAAATTTGATACCGTGGTACGCGCCTTACCGACTGCATCAGCAATCTCTTGGTGGCTCATACCGAATTCATCATGGAAGCGTTGCAGCGCATTGGCCTGCTCCATCGGCGTTAGATCTTCACGCTGAATGTTTTCGATCAATGCCAAAGCAATCGCCAGCTCATCCGGCAAATCCCGAATAATCGCCGGAATATGTGTTAACCCAGCTTGCTTGGCAGCACGCCAACGCCGCTCACCAGCCACGATTTCATACTGCACGCCGGCTTCATTCAAGCTATCGTGCACACGATCAGTCGCGCTATTACCCAAACGACGCACCACAATCGGCTGCATCACACCATGCCGCTGAATCGAGGCCGCCAAATCACTCAGACTCTCTGGACTCATCTCACGCCGTGGCTGATATTGTCCACGCTGTAAACACTCCAGCAGCAGCTCTTCAAGCTGTGCACCTGCATGGCTGGATTGGCTCGTTTGCACCTCATCACGCGCTTGCTTAATCGACCCCAGCAACGCATCCAAACCACGCCCTTGTGCTAAACCGCGTTTTTTCATGCGACCTTTCCTTTTGCCTTTTTCTTCTTGCTTTGCCGAACGACTTCCGCCGCCAAGGTTAAATATGCTAATGAACCGCGTGAATTTTTATCAAAAAACATCACGGGCAAGCCATGTGCCGGCGCTTCGGCCAAACGCACGTTGCGTGGGATCACGGTTTTTAACATCTGCTCTGGAAAGTGTTTTTCCAACTCACGCGACACATCATTGGTCAGCGTATTACGGGGATCATACAGCGTGCGCACCACGCCACGAATATGCAACGCCGGATTTAAAGTACTGCGAATCCGCTCGATGGTCGCAGCAAGATCGGCCAACCCCTCTAACGCGTAATACTCGCACTGCATCGGAATAATCACGCCATCGGCAGCACAGAGGGCATTCACGGTGAGTAAATTTAAGCTCGGTGCACAATCAATCAAAATATAATCAAACTGACTGGCAATCCGTGAAATCGCATCTTTCAACACATATTCACGGCGATTTTTTTCAAACAAGGACAGCTCAACGCCAGACAGCTCACGGTTTGCACCGATCAGCTTATAGCCTGCTTCAGTCGGCTGAATCACCGCTTCAATCGGAGCATCATCCATGAGCACATCGGCCACACTATACGACAAGTCGGTTTTTTGCAGTCCTGAACCCATGGTGGCATTGCCTTGTGGGTCAAGATCAATCAATAGCACACGCTTTTTAAGCACCCCCAGTGAGGCGGCTAAATTTACCGCTGTGGTGGTTTTACCCACCCCCCCTTTCTGGTTGGCAATCGCCAGAATTTCGGTCATGTCGTATGCTCATCCATCATAGAATCCAATCAGTCAGACTGACGGCGCGGCGGCAGACTGCGGTTTTAACACAATTAAATGCCGCGCCTCATCTAAGTCTGGCACATGCAATAACACCACTTGCTGCTGATAGTCGGCCTGTAATTGTTGCATTTCATCGGTCGGCAGTAGCGCTTTCATCGCCGCCAAAACGCCTTGTGGTGCCAGATAAGGCGCGCCCACTTGTGCAAAATCGGTCAGGGCAGCAAATGCTCGACTGGTCACCACTGCAAACTGACCCAACTCACGCTGTGCCGCTTGATCTTCGACACGCACATGTACTGGCTTGGCATTGGTCACGTTTAAGTCGGCCGTCACTTGACGTAAAAAGCGAATTTTTTTGCTATTCGAATCCAGTAATACGCATTCACGCTCTGGCTGACAAATCGCAATCACCATCCCTGGCAAACCGCCGCCAGTGCCGATGTCCAACAACCGACCAGCGGGCAAATGCGGCAAAATACTCAGACTATCCAGCAAGTGGCGCACCAACATTGCTTGCGGATCGCGAATCGAGGTCAGATTAAAGGCTTTGTTCCACAGTGCCAATTGATCTTGATACTGGAGCAAACGACTTAAAGTGTCATCACTCAGGCTAAGCCCCATTTGGGTCACGCCAGTTTTTAAGATATTGAATAAAGGGTGCATGGTCAATCCAGCAAAATCAGGCCTGTAACGGGATTAGCAATCAGTCAAACAACCACATTCGGCTGGTGAATAGCGCGGCTGATGATACCATGGCTGATCTGCTGTATGGGAACTGCTGATTTTTACGGGACAAAAAAATACCCCGACCAAACGGGGCACTCTTTTTAAATCAGCGCTTACTGAGCAGCAGCGGCTGCCTGAGCAGCAGCAACTTCTTCTGCGAAGTTTTCTTGCTTCTTCTCGATGCCTTCACCGACTTCCAAACGCACCACTTGGGTCACGGTCATGCCAGCAGCTTTCAATACGTCAGCAACTTTTTTATCGTTGTCGATGACATACATCTGACGGGTCAGCGTGACTTCGTTCAAGAATTTGTCCAGCGAACCAGTAATCATTTTTTCAACGATATTTTCTGGCTTGCCTGATTCACGTGCTTTAGCGGCAAAAATTTCTTTTTCGCGCGCCAATATGTCAGCAGGCACGTCTTCGGCATTGATGGCCATTGGATTAAATGCAGCAACGTGCATGGCAACACCTTTACCAGTTTCTTCATTGCCACCTGTGTAAGTGACAGCAACACCGATTTTCAGGCCATGCTTATAGATTGCCAAATTTTCGCCTTCGACGATAGAGGCACGACGAACTTGGATGTTTTCACCGATTTTTTGTACCAGTGCAACACGCGCTTCTTCAACAGTTTGTCCGTCTGCATAGGCTAAACCTGCAATCTCAGCCACATCGGTGCTGTTGTTTGCCAACGCCACTGTTGCCACTTGAGTCGCAAATGCCGTAAAGTTTTCGTCTTTTGCGACGAAGTCAGTTTGGCTATTCACTTCGAGCAGTAAAGCTTTGTTACCGTCTTGTGCAATGATGATTGCGCCATCGGCTGCGATGTTACCGGCTTTTTTGGCCGCTTTGGCTTGACCTGATTTACGCAGGTTATCAATCGACATTTCGATGTCGCCGCCAGCCTCTTCTAGTGCTTTTTTACATTCCATCATGCCTAGACCAGTGCGGTCACGCAGTTCTTTTACCATGCTTGCTGTAATAGCGGCCATGTGCTGTTCCTCAAAAAGTGAGTCTAAAAATGGTGAATAAAAAAGGCGACCCATACGGGATACGTCTGGGCCGCCAGCAATCTTGACTGGTCTAGTATGCTGTCATCGTGCGATGAACACTGGATGACAGACAGACCAGATCCGCTTAGGCCTTAGGCTGTACAGCGGCTTCAGCAGCAGGCGCGGCTTCAGCAGCAGGTGCAGCTTCAGCAACAGATGCAGCTTCAGCAACAGGTGCAGGCGCAGCAACCGGTGCAGCGGCAGCAGCTTCGTTTTTGGCTTGTGCATTGCTTTGGCTTTGTGCGTACTCTTTACCAGCAATGATGGCATTTGCCATTGCACTGGCATACAGGGTCACGGCACGAATCGCATCGTCGTTACCTGGGATGATGTAATCTACGCCATCTGGATTTGAGTTTGAGTCAACGATACCGATGACTGGGATACCCAAGTTTTTGGCTTCTTTGATCGCAATCGACTCATGATCGACGTCGATGATGAACAGTGCGTCAGGTAGACCGCCCATGTTCTTGATGCCACCAAGTGAGCGCTCAAGTTTTTCCATTTCGCGGGTACGTTCCAGCGCTTCACGCTTGGTCAGTTTAGCAAAAGTACCGTCTTGTGATTGGGTTTCCAATTCTTTCAAGCGGTTGATCGACTGACGCAGGGTTTTCCAGTTGGTTAGCATACCGCCTAACCAGCGATGATCGACGTAAGGCTGACCGGCACGTTGTGCTTGCTCACGGATGATGTTGCTGGCAGCGCGCTTAGTACCGACAAACAGAACTTTATTCTTTTTGCTGGCTAAGTTGTTGACATAATTCAGGGCATCGTTCAACGCAGGCACAGTGTGCTCAAGGTTAATGATGTGAATCTTGTTACGCGCACCGAAAATAAACGGCTTCATTTTTGGGTTCCAGAAACGAGTCTGGTGACCGAAGTGAGCGCCTGCTTGTAACAGGTCACGCATGCTAACTTGATAGCTTGACATAAGATGTCCTTAAAAAAGATTGGGTTAGGCCTCCATACACCCGCAACGTCCACTTGTCATCTTTGTTAGATCAACTCTAAAAAACAAAAAAGCCAAGCACCCAGACGTTGTGTCGGCGCATGTGCGGATTTTTCCTGTCATCGCGACTTACAGATCAATGACCTGCATTTACCAAAAGGATTTGCGAAAACAGGGCGCACTTTATACCATATCCCCTTGTATTTGACAAAGCCCCCGTTCATTCGCGATTGAATCAATGCGTTTGTTCGATACGGTGAGGTTTTTGAACCCAGAGAGATTGCATGAACAGTTTAATCACACCGCCTTATTCGCTGATTAAGTCAGCTGAAGACATCGAAAAAATGCGTATCGCGGGTCGTTTGGCAGCCGAAGTGCTCGATATGATTACACCGCATGTTAAAGCAGGGGTCAGTACCGCTGAGCTGGATCAAATCTGCCATGACTATATTATTAATGTGCAGCAAGCGATTCCTGCGCCACTGAACTACCGTGGCTTCCCCAAGTCGGTTTGTACGTCGGTCAACCATGTGGTCTGTCATGGGATTCCAAATGAAGGCAAGTTCCTTAAAAACGGCGACATCATTAACATTGATGTGACCGTGATCAAAGACGGCTTCCACGGTGATACCAGTAAAATGTTTATCATCGGTGAAGGTTCGATTCTGGCACAGCGGATTTGTAAGATTGCCCAAGAAGCGATGTATCGCGGGATGAAAACCGTGAAAGCAGGATCTTATGTCGGTGACATTGGCGCAGCGATCCAGAAGTATGTGGAAGCAGAACGCTTGAGTGTGGTGCGTGAATACTGTGGGCATGGCATTGGCCGTGTGTTTCACGAAGATCCGCAGATTTTGCACTACGGCCAAGCGGGTACGGGCATGCGCTTAGAAGCAGGCATGACCTTTACCATTGAGCCGATGGTCAATGCAGGCACGTGGCATACCCGTTTGCTCGGTGATAAATGGACGGTCGTCACCAAAGACCATAAGCTGTCGGCACAGTGGGAACATACCCTACTGGTCACCGAAACAGGGATTGAGGTGCTGACCGCACGTCCTGATGAGGATTT
>JBBKWW010000155.1:0-9840 GCA_037969155.1 Moraxellaceae bacterium | reverse complement strand
CTGGCCAAGTCAGTATTGGATGCAGGCTGGACGGCGTTCCGAACCATGCTCAAGTACAAAAGCCAGCAGGCAGGCGTATGGTTTGAAGAAGTCAACGAAGCGTATACTACCCAAACTTGCTCGTGCTGCGGTTCACGCCAAAACAGTCCGAAAGGTAGAGCAGGATTAGGAATAAGAGAATGGACTTGTCAGCAGTGCGGTACACTGCATGATCGCGACGTAAACGCCGCACAGAACATTCTCGCGGCAGGACATTGCCGTCTAGCTGTAGGAATCCTCGTCCCACTTCGTCTTGCGCTGCCTCCAAAGCAGTGCTTTATCGTTGCTCAGGTCGAGGAGGATGTCAAAAAAAAAGCCCCGCAGTTTAAACATGCAGGGCTTTTTTGTCGGTGTTGCTAAAATCTGGCTCCTCAACCTGGGCTCGAACCAGGGACACACGGATTAACAGTCCGTTGCTCTACCAACTGAGCTATTGAGGAATTGTTGGTGGCGTAGATTCTAGGCAAAGCTACTGCTTGGGTCAAGTGGATTTAGGCTAAATAACCAGCATCTAAGCTGATATTGTCGGGACTGAGTGATTTTTGCACGATTAAGTTGTTTTTTTGAGCATAAAAAAAGCCCTGCAATAGGTGCAGGGCTCTTTAGAATATGGCTCCTCAACCTGGGCTCGAACCAGGGACACACGGATTAACAGTCCGTTGCTCTACCAACTGAGCTATTGAGGATCGGTAACGTGGAGCGCATTTTATGGATCAATTGGAAGGCGGTCAAGGCTTTTTAACCTAAAAAACACTGACCGCTTAAAACATCACCGTTTTTTCAAGCGAATGGCTTATTTACCTGTCGCAAGATCGGCGGCAACTGACGCAATCGCAGCATCCACACCATCGATTGAATCTGCCGCAGTCTTGATGCGATTTAAGGCATCAACCAGAACTTCATCGGCAGTTGCATACGAAATCCGCATGTAGCCACCTAAGCCAAACGCATCACCAGGTACCACGGCAACACCAGTTTTTTCGAGTAACCAATCCGCAAATTCGGTGCAGGATGTTAAGCCCAATGCCCGAATCAGCGGACGTACTGACGCATAGGCATAGAATGCACCGTCAGCAGGCAGGCAGCTAATGCCTTTGATGTCATTTAGACCTTTTACGACCAGATCATGTCGACGTTTGAATGCCGCAATCATCGGCTGTAGCACATCTTGTGGGCCATTTAGCGCAGCTTCGGCAGCGACTTGGCTGATCGAAGTCGGGTTAGATGTCGATTGTGATTGCACGTTTTTCATCGCGTTAATGACTTTGGCAGGCCCTGCTGCGTACCCAATGCGCCAGCCCGTCATCGCATAGGCTTTCGAGACACCGTTTAATACGAAAGTACGGTCGTACAAATCTGGTGCGACATTGACAATGTTATAAAACGGCTCGTCTGTCCAGCGAATCGGTTCATACATGTCGTCTGAGGCGATATAGACTTGTGGATGACGACGCAACACGTCGGCCAGCTCGGTGAGCTCTTGTTTGGTGTAAATCATGCCTGTCGGGTTCGAGGGGCTGTTTAACACGACCAGTTTAGTCTGCGGAGTAATTGCCGCTTCGAGTTGAGCCGCAGTGATTTTAAAGCGCTGTTCTTCGGGGCATTTGACGATGACGGGCTTGCCTTCCGCGATGATCACCATGTCTGGATAGCTGACCCAGAATGGTGCAGGAATAATGACTTCATCACCTTTGTTGATAAAAGCCAGTGCGAGGTTAAAAAAGCTCTGTTTACCGCCACACGACACCAAAATTTGATTTGGGGCGTAGTCCAAATTGTTATCACGCTTGAATTTGGCAATGATGGCTTTTTTTAGACCAGCCGTACCATCAACCGCAGTATATTTGGTAAATCCGCTGTTAATCGCGGTAATCGCGGCATCTTTAATGTGTTGTGGCGTATCAAAATCAGGCTCACCAGCTCCCAAGCCAATAATGTCGCGCCCTGCCGCTTTCAACTCGGCGGCCTTGTTGGTGACGGCCAGCGTTGGCGATGGCTTGATGGCATTAACACGGTCGGATAGGCGAACGTCCACGGGGGTATCCTTTTTGCGAAGAGAGGGAGTGTGGTTTAAAAACTGGGTAATTCTAGCTGATTTTTGGTCATGATGTGGCGGCAACCTATCGTCATGTGTATGACAACATCAGGTATTTGGTGAAAAAAGCAAATTTGCAAAATGTTTTGACCGCAGGATAGGATTGAAAATGTACAAATTGACGGTGTATGTGCCTGAAAGCCACTTAGAGTCACTCAAGCAAGCGTTATTTGCAGCGGGTGCTGGCCAGATCGGGGACTATGAGCAATGTTGTTGGCAGGTTAAAGGCATTGGGCAGTTCTGTGCGCGTGCCAATGCTCAGCCGTTTATTGGTAATCTTGGTCAGTTAGAATGGGTCGAGGAGTGGCGCGTGGAAATGGTGTTGCTTACCTGTTATCGAGAGCTTGTCATTGATGCTTTATTGCAACATCACCCGTATGAGGTGCCAGCGTTTGATTTGGTAAAAGTTCAATACTGCAAATGAGTGACTGGTGTTGCATGACAGCACTGCATAAGGCCAGTATGATACTGAATTAATCTTTATATATTATGAGGTGAAATAGTGCTCAAACGTGGTAGCTTGGCCGATAATAGCGTGTTGGGCATCGATGCACACGGTGAGTTAGATCAGTTTTCTTTTAAAGGCATGCACAATCAAGTGGTTTTTCATCCAAGTGCTATTTCCAAAGGTTGTAATATTCTCTTTGCTGGCTCTAGTGGTTATTTTGAGGTTGGTGCGGGAGCTATTGTTCAAGGTGATTTTTTTATTGGTGAACAGGCTAAAGTTATTATTGGTGCAAAAACAATATTCAATAAACGCTGTATTTTTCGAGCAACAGCAAAGCGAAAAATTCAAATTGGTCAAGGCTGTTTATTGGCAAATGCCAAATTTCTGACGATGGATGATTTACCTGTATTCGATATGAAAACGCAGCAGCGTGTCAATCCAGCTACAGACTTATTGATTCATGATCGAGTGTGGATTGCTGAGCATGCGCAAGTTATTGCAGGTGCCGAGATTGGGCATGATACAGTGATTGGTGCATGGTCGATGGTTGTTACTGCTATCCCTGCCCATTGTGTTGCAGCAGGTAATCCCGCCCAAGTGGTTAAGACCAATGTGATTTGGAGGAAATAAATATGCCATTCCATATCATTGGCGATACGGTCGCGAATCAAATTATTGGCGAAATTTTACCTGAGTATTCTGGAAAAATTGAGTTTGTGGGACGAGGGGCGGTATTAAAAATTGGCAAAAACACCATGCTAAAACAGGTCAATTTACGCTTAGATAGCTTGGCAAAGGTAGACATTGGTAATGACTGTCATATTGAAGGTCAGTTACGTTGTAATCAACAGTGTGTGATTCAGATTGGTGATCGCACGCGACTACTGGGTGCAAGCCGTTTACATGCGCATGAGGCGGTGAGTATTTGTATTGGTACAGATTGTATTTTGCAGAATTTAAGGTGCCGCACTTCCGACTCACATAAGATTTATATGCAAGATCAGCCTCAACATAGATTGAATGTGGGACGAGGAATTCAAGTGGGTCATCGAGTATACACGGAGCATGCAGTGCATGTGTATAAAGGTGTTGTCATTGGAAGTGATAGTTATATTCGATCACATGCTGTTGTCGTCAAGTCTATACCTGAAGGGAGTTATGTCTCAGGTGTTCCAGCAATGATTGTTCGTGCGGGCGTGGTGTGGTTTAGGGGGTCAAATTAAATAAGGATTGAATTTATTTGTAGATTTACCAAAGAAATATTTTAAATGTGGTCCCGGAGGTCGGACTTGAACCGACACGTCATCACTGACAGAGGATTTTGAATCCACCGCGTCTACCATTCCACCACTCCGGGAAGAGCGCGTATTGCAGGGTTGCTATCTTATCGATTTAAAAAAAGCTGTCAAGCCATTTGCGGTGAAATTTGCTATAATTTGCCGCCGATTCTGTCTGGTTGATCAACAAAAATGCAACTTGCTAATTTTTCGTACGACTTGCCTGACCATTTGATTGCTCGTTATCCGTTGCCGGAGCGCAGCGCGTCACGCTTGTTGTATCTGCCCAAAGCTGGCGCGGTGCAGGATTTATCAGTTAAAGCCTTGCCTGACTTGCTCAGTGCAGGTGACTTACTGGTGTTAAATGATACCCGCGTGATGAAAGCACGTTTGCATGGCTGTAAGCCGAGCGGTGGTCAGGTCGAGGTGCTAATCGAGCGGATTGTGACCGAACACACCGCGCTGGCACATGTGCGCTCGAGTCACGCCCCCAAGACTGGCGCGGTCTTACTGTTAAGCGAAGCACAAATCGAAGTGACGGTATCAGGGCGGGTGGATAACCTGTTTGAGTTACAGTTTAAGCAGCCGATTTTAGGTGTACTGGAGCAGCACGGCGAGTTACCGATTCCGCCGTATTTTAACCGAGAGGCCGATGCGACTGACGAATCGCGCTACCAGACAGTCTTTAATGACCCCAGTAAAACCGCGAGTGTGGCTGCCCCGACTGCGGGCTTACATTTGGATGAGCCGCTACTGGCGCAGTTACAAGCCAAAGGCGTGCACATCGCTTACGTGACTTTACATGTCGGTGCGGGAACATTTCAGCCGGTACGCAGTGCCGATATTACCCAACATCAGATGCACAGTGAGTGGGGCGAAGTCCCAGCCGAAACTGTGGCAAAAATTGCGGCAACCAAGACCGCAGGTCGGCAGGTGGTGGCGGTGGGGACGACGGCGACCAGAGCCTTAGAAAGTGCAGCCAAAGCTTGTGGCGTGGCTGAAGGTGGCCAGTTGGCGGCGTGGTCAGGTGAAACCAATATTTTTATTTATCCAAGCTATCAGTTTAGGTTGGTAGATCGGTTGATGACCAACTTTCACTTGCCTGAATCGACACTGTTGATGCTGGTCTCGGCTTTGGCGGGACGTGAGCCAATCATGGCTGCTTATCAGCACGCGATTGAACAGCAGTATCGGTTTTTTAGTTATGGTGATGCCATGTTAATTGATCGGGTGTGATGGGTTGGTGGTCATCACGCGCTTGGGGCAACTGATGACAGTTTACCCCAAGATGGTTGAGATCACGTTTAGATCGTTTCTAAATCAGGCATTGAGTTTTGCCAATACTTCTGCTGAAAAACTGACATTGCTATACACCTCTTGCACGTCGTCCAGATCTTCGAGCATCTCGAGCATTTTGATGACTCTTTCAGCTTGCTCTAAGTCAGTGATTTCGGCCTGTGTTGAGGCGTGCATGCTGACTTCGGCATGGTCGGATTTAAAGCCAGCGGCGGCCAGTGCATCTTGTACTGCCCCAAAACTATCGGGTGAGGTGATCACGAGTAAGCTATCGCCGTCGTTTTCAAGGTCATCTGCACCTGCTTCGAGTGCGACTTCCATCAACTGGTCTTCGAGACTCAGATCATCAAAACGAATCTCGCCGCGCTTGGTGAATAAATATGCCACGCTACCTGTCGTGCCGAGATTGCCACCCTGCTTGCTAAACGCATGCCGAACTTCTGGCACGGTGCGATTGACGTTATCGGTCATGGTCTCGACGATTACCGCCACACCGCCAACGCCATAGCCTTCATAAGTGATTTCAGCAACATTATCTTGATCGCCGCCGCCCGCGCCACGCAAAATCGCACGGTTAATCGTGTCACGGGTCATGTTGACCGAAAGAGATTTTTCGACCGCCGCCCGCAAGCGTGGGTTTTTGGCTGGATCAGGATCGCCTTGTTTGACCGCACTGATCAACTCACGAATACATTTGGTGAAAACTTTGGCGCGTGAGGCATCTTGTTTGCCTTTGCGATGCTGAATATTTGCCCATTTAGAATGTCCAGCCATGTGTGCCGCTCCTGTTTATATCCACAAATTTTTGAGGCAAGATCGCCCTAAAATGTGTTAAATACTAGCATAGACTGTGGTGATTGCGCATGGCTGCCTGTGCTCAGGTTTCAGTCCTGTGTTTGCATTTAAAGCGATAATTTCGATGGCAGGTGATAGCACTTTTCACATTTTTCTGCTTTGATCGACTAAGTCGAGTCACCAAGAGGATGGTATCTATGCCGATGGATTTTGAAGCATACTGGCATCAGGCGTTGGGGGTGAAGCTGCAATCGCGTCTGACCCGCAGTACTTTGCGTAGTGTATTGCGACGTTATCGTGAGCCCCAGCGCAGCTATCATGATTTGGCGCATTTGGATCAGACTTTGCTTTTGGCACAACAGCAACAGTGGACGCATCCGAAGGACAGTGTGCTGGCGTTGTTTTATCATGATGCAATTTATGATCCGTTACGACAAGACAATGAACAACAGAGTGCGCATTTGGCGGAAGCACAGCTCTCTAGCTGGCTCACTGACGTGAGAGTAGCTCGAATTAAAGGCTGGATTTTGGCTACGCAACAGCATATATGCCCTGAAAATGACCGTGATTTGGCGCAGATTCTGGATATTGATCGGTCGATTTTGGCTGCTGAGTCGCAAGTTTATGATGCTTATGCATTGCATATTCGACAGGAGTACGCCCATATCGAGGATGAGCGCTTTCAGCACTATCGCAAGGCTTTCTTAAATCAGATGTTGTGTCGCAGTCATTTGTTTTGTACCGACATCTTAGGCATAGATGCAGAGTCACGCGCACGCCAGAATATCCAGCGTGAGTTAGCCATGCTCGAACTGCCTGATGCTTAGGGTCTGTTGACGTTTGAGCCACGGCTCGCGTGCGAAACGTCAACAGACGCTAGTCCAGCCTAAATGAAATGATCACTGCTTGGTCGACTCTTGTTGCGTGCTGTCCGATGTGATCTCTGGCGGTAACGGCGCGACATATCCAATGATCAGCATGACCCCTCCTGCGCCAATAAACGAAATCACCCGTGCCATTGCACTGAGGTTGGATAAATCCACCAGTAAAAGCTTCGCGATCACTACAGCCAGCAGCCCCAGCCCAATCCACCACAGTGAGCGCCACGCCTGTCGACTGGCCAGCATCGTCATCAGTAGTGCAGTACTGCTCCAGACGATGGTCAAACTGGTCTGCACTGTATCGCTGTGCCATGCTGTAGGCCACAACGGTGTTTCGAGCCACTGGTGCAGGCCACGGACGACTAAGCCACTCAGAGACCAAAATGCTAAGCCACCCAAAGCCAGTCGTCCAGCCTGTAAGCTTTTAGCCGCTTGTGGTGTCGTTGGGGGTGGCATGTTTTGATACAGCCAAAACATGACCGCAATTAAACATGCATCCAATAGGTTGAGTAACGGAAGATAGGGCAATGGCCAAAACTGCCCTGAGGAATTAAGGTTTGCCCACAATATCCAAACCGTAAAGCCAAACGCCAGCAAGGGGTAGAGGTCTTGTTGACCCCGTTGTAATTCCAGCCATTTGGGGAGGCGCTCGCGGCAGACTGCGGATGCCAAAACCAATAAGATCATAATTGGGAGCAAGACAACAGCAATCGCATTTGGATAAAACTCAAACGACCATAGACTGAGTAGCAGCAAGGTAAGGCCTAAGCCTATCGCTTGATCCCAACGCTGTGACTGTTGTGAGTCCTGTCTTGTCAGATGTCGCCAGATCAAGAGCTGCAAGCCGAGCCACGCCACAGAAGCCAAAAGTAAGGCGTGCTGAGTGAGTGAGTGATGTGAGGTATCCTGCCAAACGACCGCCACCAACAGCGCACCACTCAACAGCGACAGGCGTCGAATGACCCAGCGCATCTCAGTCCACATCAGGTGCATCGACAACAGCAGGCCAAGCTGGCTCAGTAATAACAAGTCCCAAATGATTTGCGCGCTGGTTTGTATCCGATTCCCATCGGATATTGCGCTGATGATGCCCCAGCGATCCTGTAGCAGCCATACGCCGACACATCCACTGAGTATGATGAATAACAGACTACTCAGGCGTGGTTGCAATGGCATGTGTTGCGATGGCTGGCGTAATGATACTGCACTGAACAAAAGTGTGCTGAAGCCAATCAATAACTCTAGCCAGAGTGATTGATTCGCATCTGTGAGCCAGAGCCAGCCTAAAATCAGTAGGCTAATCACCTGTAGACCCAAGCCAAAGACGACCTGCCAAAAGCGAGTTTGTCGAGTACCCACCCAAACCAGCGCCACACCCTGAATCAACCAGCCCGTCGCCGTCCACTGCGCATCGAAAGCCAATGGTAAAACCAACGCTAAAAAACCGAAGCCAAGCGCAAGAATACCTTCGCGCAATAAAGGCAAGGCTAAGCTTTGTTGTTTGAGCCAATATGCGAGTGCCAAATATAACAATGCCAGTACAGCACTGCTTATCGCCAGCGCATATTGCACATCATGCAATAAGCCCGCTTGTAGGCCAAACGCGACAAGCGGTACGCCAAATAATAAGCCGCTATCAATACTGATGATCGATGCTTTAGCTTGGATTGTAGGCTGGGTAGTGAGTTGTGTGGGTTGTGGCACAACAGGCTGTTGTGCGAGCAGCTGGCTATAGCGCACCACAATAAAGACATATAGCACCACATGTGCGATGAGTAGTAACTCCATCGGCCAGCGGATGGTGTGATCAAACGATTGCCAACCCCATACAGAGGCCAGCCCAAAAGTAGTCGCCGCACCGAGCAGATTTAGCGTTTTCCATGTGCGCTGATGAGCAACCCATGCCACAGCGATATTGATCAATAAATAATAGCTAAACAGTAGGACGACTTGGCCTTGCTCAGTGCTGGTTAGAATGGGTGCAAAAAACGCCCCGCCAAATCCCAATACTGCTAAAGGTAAGGCATCTTGCCGTAGTGATAACACTGCGGTCACACTGGCTAATATTGCCAAAAATAGAAAAGTAAGCTGACTGGGTAAAATATCGTATAGACGGTACGCGCTAAATAGCGTCAGATATAAGATGGCAAGCCCTGTGCCTTGTAGACTCAGCGCGTAACCGCGTCGTGTGTGACGTAAGCGTAGCCCTAAGCTGGTTAACCCTATCGCTGCAATTGCAATGGCACTGAGCCAGACTTCCACTGGCATGTTGATGGTGTCATTGAGTAATCGGAGTAGTAAGATGATGCCGATCAGCAGTACCAATACACCAATTCGGACAATACTATTGCCACCACTGAACCAACTAGACAAGGTGGCCCAGACTGAGGTAATCACAGATATAGAGCGTTCATCCGGCTCTAGTCGCACTGCTGATTGGATCGCCGCCCTCACGCGTACACCGTGCTTGATGAATGGATCTTGCTGATCGTGTTGAGCGTCTGGGCTTAGCTCTGGCGTCAATGCGTCCGTTGTTTGGTTATTTGAATGAGAGGGATTTGTGGCTGCTGGGTTTTGTGGAATAGGAGGTGCTTGTGGGTGGCTTGATGATTGTTGTGCTTGGTACTCAAGAAGATTGATTTTATCAAGAAGCTGGTTTTGATTTTTCTGAATGTTTTTAAGCTGCTGGCTGAGAATAAAATATGGAATTAACCACAGCAACAGTCCAAAAAAAATCCATAATACTGCATACATGAGGCGCATCCTGAGTGCTTGAATTCAAGAAATGTTACGATCTGACAGACTTGCCGTTTCTTTTTCGTCTAAGGCCAATGACTTTTACCGAAAAATGAAGGCTAATGAGCACATCCTGCATGTCTGGCAGCCTGTGTCGTGTGATGCCCGCTAACCAAGTAATCCAAGTCAGATTGTAGTTTAGCATGAGCAGTGTTGGGGCAAGTAGAGGTATAGGCGGTCAACAGCTTTGATCCGTTATTTTAGCTAAGATAT
>JBBKWW010000154.1:0-22417 GCA_037969155.1 Moraxellaceae bacterium | reverse complement strand
TCGATTGCAGGCCGTGCGCGGCGTTATGGTCTGCATACCGATGCCTCGCAGCGTTACGAGCGTGGTGTGGATTATGAGTTACCCGTGCTGGCGTTGGACTATGCAACACAACTGATTGTGCAGTATGCCGGTGGACAGGTCGGTGAGTTGGTGCTGGTCGAGCGTGCTGCGGATCTACCCATACGCGCAGCGATTCGGCTAAGCTTGGCACAAACCAGTCGTTTACTCGGCTTTGAAGTGTCGGCCAATTTTGTGGTGGAGAGTTTGCAGCGTTTGGGCATGCACGTCAGCGGTGATGCATCTGACTGGACGGTGATCCCGCCGTCACATCGCTTTGATTTAAGTATTGCTGAAGATTTAATTGAAGAGGTGGCGCGGATCTTTGGTTATGACAATATCCCTGTTCGTTTGCCTGTTTTATCATTGCAATTACAAGCCACTACCGATCATCTGAGCCTTGCCGAACTTCGGCAGACTTTGGTCAGTTTGGGCTATCAAGAGGCGATCAGTTTTAGTTTCAGCGATGAAAAGCTTGAGAAAAAACTTAATCCGGCGGTACAGCCACTGATGTTGGCCAATCCGATCTCCAGTGAGTTGGCCGCGATGCGTACCACATTGCTGTCGAGCCTGATTCCATCGGTACAGCACAATGTCAATCGGCAGCAGAGTCGAGTACGGTTGTTTGAAACCGGTTTACGCTTTATTCCAAGTCAAGACGGGATTAAGAAGCTGGCACAAATTCCGACCTTAGCCTTGATTGCGACCGGTGGGCATCTGCCCGAGCAATGGCATACTAAGCCACAGTCGATGGATTTTTATGATCTCAAAGCTGAAATCGAAGCGATATTGGCGGCTGGACGGGTACAGGCGAGCTATCAGCCTGCGCAACATGCATGGCTACATCCTGGCCAAAGCGCGGATATTATGGTGAGTGGTCAAGTGGTGGGTTATCTGGGCAAGCTGCATCCAGCATTGGCAGATGCGCTGGATTTGGCGGAAACATGGGTCGCCGAGCTGGATATTGCAGCACTCATGTTGCCGTATGTATCGAATTTTACACAATTATCACGTTTCCCCAGCGTTCGACGCGATATTGCGATTTTGATCAGTGATAAGATTGATATTGATCAAATACAAGCATCTATTCGAAGTGCCGCTGGTGAGTTGTTGATTCAGAGTTGGTTATTCGATGTGTATGCTGGACAAGGGATTGGCGCAGGTCAGCGTTCACTGGCATTTGCATTGCTCTGGCAGCATGCTGAGCGGACGCTGGAAGACGTGGAAATTAAAGATGGCATGCAGCGAGTCGTCGATGCATTGAGCCAGACTTACAACGCAACACTGAGGGCATCATGACTGCACTGACAAAAGCCGAGATGGCGGATCATTTAAGCGAAAAAACCGGTCTTAACCGACGTGACGCCAAGCAATTGGTTGAATTGTTCTTTGATGAAGTTCGACTGGCCTTGGTGGCTGGAGAGCAGGTGAAGCTATCGGGTTTCGGTAACTTTGAGCTGCGTGATAAGCGTCAGCGGCCAGGTCGCAATCCCAAGACTGGCGAAGAGATTCCAATTACCGCACGTCGTGTGGTGACCTTCCGTGCTGGCCAGAAATTCCGCCAACGAGTTGAAGCAGAGCGCCTAGACCAACGCTAGTCTGGATGCGCAAGATAAGCAGTATGTGACCGATGCTGCTTGTCTTACTGTGGAACATTGGATGAATACGCATTAAAAAAGGAGGCCGAGGCCTCCTTTTTTTCATGTAGTGATCACACTACATCGACTGATTCCTTATTGAGCAGGAGTCGCGTCAGTAGCAGGAGCAGTATCTGGTGTCATTGCTGTTTCGGCACTGGCCATCGCAGCATCAGCAGCTAGCGTCGCGCTGTTTGCAGCATCGGTTGCAGCATCGGCAGCGGTATTTGCAGCATCAGTAACTTCAGCAGTAGCAGCATTGGTTGCGGCAGCAGCGGCATCAGTTGCAGCAGCGGCAGCTTGAGCAGCGCTGTCTTGAGCAGCAGCAGCAGCGTCTTCGGCTTTTTCGGCTTCTTGCTTCTGGCAACCGGCAAACACCAGAGTAGAAGCAATAGCAGCGGCAATAGCGATTTTCTTGAATTGCATGGTCTTACTCTCACAATAAAGAGGATTATAAACAACCAACGGTTAATCCGTACACTTATACCACCCGTATTTGCAATGGTATATTATGCAAATACGGCAGCCGAAGGACTAGACTAAATGGCGACGCAATCCTAGCACTGCTTTTAAAAAAAAGCTATCTTGCGGCTGAATCAATCGATTTTTTTTTGTAAAAATCGTCGCTTTTCGTCGCTGTCAAAACGTGTTCAGCATGATTTTAGTCATTCGACACGAATACCACCCGATCAGTATCATGTTGGCTCGCCAGTATCAGCGCGTCTTGCATTTTTTGCAGTAGTGTCTCAAGTGAGCTGTTTTCTAATGGGACACGTAATACTGCATAATGCAAGGTCGGCGCGAGGTTGTCGGTTCTCAGGTATTGCTGTAATGCTTGTGCTAATAAAAATGCACCATGGTCACTGGTGTCACATAATAAAATTGCCAAATGGCGCTGATCATAGCGAACCATTAAGTCACTTTTGCGTAGACGTTGTGCTACATAAGCACAGAGTGCCTGTAGAGTTTCTATTTGGATCATTGATTTTTCAGGTAATCTGATCATCATTAACGATAATGGAATTCTATTTCTTTGGTGATAGGGCAGTAAATAAATAAAGCCCTCTTTTAATACTGAAAAATATGGTAAGCCTGTTTGTGGATCTATGGCATGCGAGCCACTGCTGGTGTTTGGTTGTTGTAGGCGGAAGCTGACCAACAATGCTAACAATGCGAAAATGCCCTGTAAAATATGAATGGGCATCGGCATACTGCTTGAGAGAATGTTATGCCAATGTGCGCTAAACAGCGCTGTACCAAGTAATAGTGCAGCGAACAAGAGTAAACCAAAGGCACGATAGCCAACCAGCGCAGCACTAAATAAGACCAAGGGAATGCTAAAGCCTAGCATCGCATTATCAGGTAGCATCCAGAGTAGCCACATACTCAAGCAGACATCTAATAGGTGCGTCACCTTCAGCATGCTGATGGCGGCAGATTTAATCGCAGCGAAGCCTAGTAATACAGTGCTGCCCGCATAGATCAAAATGCCAATGAGCAGCGTGCTTTGATCGGACGTATCAGATGGCTTTAGGTCGTACAAAACCCAAAAAATTGAGATCGCGACCAAAAGTCGAAGTAAAATCAGTGAACCTTGTAAAACCAATGTGGTTTGACGCTGTTCAGGCAGCTTATATTCAAGCATGGTGGACATAAATGACAACCAATTCATTCAAAGTTTGGGAGGTGGCGTGCAGATCATGGAACACAGCATCGCCTATCGTATTGAAAATTAGAACACAATTATTGATGTTTAGCGTTATTGATCAGACGAAACCAATGTTTTTGGGGGCATAGCCTGTGGCCAACCATCAGTATTGAGGCATTGACTGAGGCTCAGCATAGCCCCGATTAAGCAGGCGTATGCTGATGTCTACGATGCTGTTAGATTAAGTCGAGGCTTTACGCTTCATTTGCTCAAAAAAGTCATCGTTGGTTTTAGAGTCTTTCATCCGATCTAACAGGAATTCAATCGCTTGTAACTCATCCATTGGATAGAGCAATTTGCGTAGAATCCAGACTTTACGTAGAGAGTCCTCATCCATCAAGCGCTCTTCACGCCGAGTGCCTGATTTTTTGATGTTGATTGCGGGGAAAACTCGTTTTTCGGCGATACGTCGCTCGAGGTTGATTTCTTGGTTGCCGGTGCCTTTGAATTCCTCAAAAATCACTTCGTCCATTTTGCTGCCTGTATCGATCAGCGCAGTGGCGATGATGGTCAGGCTGCCGCCTTCTTCGATATTCCGTGCCGCACCAAAGAAACGTTTTGGGCGCTCTAGTGCGTGAGCATCGACCCCACCGGTGAGTACCTTGCCGGAGCTTGGCACCACGGTGTTGTAGGCACGCGCCAAACGCGTAATCGAGTCGAGTAGAATCACGACGTCTTTTTTGTGTTCGACCAAGCGTTTGGCTTTTTCGATGACCATTTCAGCGACTTGCACATGACGTGCAGGCGGCTCATCAAAAGTCGAGGCAACCACTTCACCGCGTACGGTGCGTTGCATTTCGGTGACTTCTTCGGGACGCTCATCGATCAGTAGCACGATGACATAAGAGTCTGGATGGTTACGCGTGATCGACTGTGCCAAGCTCTGCAACAGCATGGTTTTACCGGCTTTGGGTGGTGCGACTAATATTGAACGTTGGCCCTTACCAATCGGTGCAATCAAATCGACCACGCGGCCTGTTAAATCTTCGGTTGAGCCATTGCCTAACTCCATCACCATCCGTTGAGTTGGAAATAATGGGGTGAGGTTTTCAAATAAAATTTTATTACGCGCACTTTCGGGGGTGTCGTAATTAATATGATTTACTTTCAATAGGGCGAAATAGCGCTCTCCATCTTTAGGCGGCCGAATAGTGCCATTGATGGTGTCACCCGTGCGTAGGTTAAAACGGCGAATTTGACTCGGGCTGACATAAATGTCATCTGGCCCTGCCAAGTAAGAACCTTCAGAGGAGCGCAGAAAGCCAAAGCCATCGGATAAAATCTCGACGACGCCATCACCGTAAATTTCTTCACCATTACGGGCATGGGTTTTTAAAATGGCGAAAATCACGTCTTGCTTACGATTACGAGCCATACTTTCTAGGCCCATCTGTTCGGCAATCTTGACCAATTCGCCAATCGGTTTTTTTTTCAGTTCAGTCAGGTTCATAGACAAGTTCAAAATAGGAGAGGAATGATGAGGGATTGCAGGTGCAGCCGAGCTTGATGAGACATAAAACAGCACAGAAACAAAAAAATGTCACTGATGGCATCGACAAAAGAACGGCGCATGAGCAATAAACGGAGGTCGAGTGACCTGATTAACGGGTTTGGCAGAAATGCAAACCGCTAACACATCGAAAAGCCTGTTTTCTGACTGAGCAATATAAGAGTTTCAACGGTTGCTTGTCAATCTTTTGCAAGAACTGACCGATAAACAACCCTGTGTAGTGCTTGATTGGTCGTTTATCGGCGTGCGGTGCGGTTTAAATGTTTTGATCAATAAATGCGGCTAACTTCGAGCGTGGTGCTGCGCCGACTTGTTGGGCAGCAGCTTCACCGTTTTTGAAGATGATCAATGCGGGAATGTTGCGAATATTGTATTGCACGGCCGTTTCTTCACAGCTGGTTACATCGACTTTGACGATTTTGAGCTTACCATCGTATTCGCGTGCCAAGTCCTCAAGAACCGGAGCAATCGCTTTACATGGCGCACACCAGCTTGCCCAAAAGTCAACCAGTACTGGCACATCAGATTGCAGTACGTCAGCGTTGAAGTTGCTGTCGGTGGTGTTGATGATATCGGACATGAGTGTCTCCAAGAGTTTCGACTGTCCCCAGATGGGTCAGGTTCAGACCAGTAAATGTGGGGCGATGGACACCCTTTTCAAGGTGTCATCATAGCAATCTCTGCGTTGCTGTGCTGCATTACGTGACTGGTTCGGTGCAAAAAACTGTTGTTGTGAGTGAATAGAGTCGACGTTGAACCCGCTGATTCCCCTTTTCGCTATGCTTGTGGATGCTGGGTTTGCTCAGTATCTATGGTGACAGTCTGCTGCTGGTATAGGGATAAAGGTTTAAAAAATGAGCCTGAGCGTATACTATCGATGTTGATTTATATGCGCTGTTCAGTGGGTAAATATCCTTGCTGACTGATTCAGTTCTGGTTTGATATTATTTGGTTTGAGTGGCTCATGTCTGATTTTTTGCCTGAAGAAGAATTGCTTGCTGCAATTGATATGGGGTCAAACAGTTTTCATTTGGCGGTGGCGCGGCTTGATCATGGCGAGGTGCGTAAAGTCGCGTCGATGTCAGAAAAGGTGCAGTTAGCTGCCGGTTTGGATCAGCATAATTTTTTAAGCGAAAGCGCCATGCAGCGTGGTTTGGATTGTTTGACGCGGTTTGTGGCACGTTTAGATGCAGTCCCGCCATCACGCTTACGGATTGTGGCGACCAACGCGCTGCGGCAAGCCGAAAATTCGCAGGTGTTTATTGAGCGTGCGATGCAGATTTTGCCCAAGCCGATTGAGATTATTGCGGGGCGCGAAGAGGCTCGTTTGATTTATTTGGGCGTGTCACAAACCATGGCTGATCAAGGTCGGCGCTTGGTGGTGGATATCGGTGGTGGTTCAACCGAATTTATCATCGGTGAGGCGTTTGAGCCGATCCACACCGAATCCTTGCAGATGGGTTGCGTGGCCTATACTGGTGCATTTTTTGCGGATGGGGTGATCACTGCCAGTGGGTTTGAGCGGGCGATGGCGGCTGCCCGTAAAGAGGTGATGGTGATTGCCAGTGCGTATCTTGAAACGGGCTGGGATAATGTGGTCGGTTCGAGCGGTACGATTAAGGCGGCACGGCAGATTTTGTTGTTACAAGGTTGGAGTGACGATCAAGAACGACTCACTCGCCGTGGTTTACTAAAACTGCGTGATCAGTTGCTGAAGTGTGAACATGTGGATCAGATTGCCTTTGAAGGCTTGCGCGATGATCGTAAGGCGGTATTGCCCGCAGGTTTGGCGATTCTGTTAGCAGTGTTTGAGGTGTTAAATATTCAGCAGATGACTTTCTCTGATGGAGCACTGCGTGAAGGGGTGATGTACGATTTGCTGGGACGCTTCCGGCATGAGGATGTGCGTGATCGTAGCGTGCAGGCGATGATGGCACGTTATTACGTCGATGTGCGGCAGAGTGAGCGTGTGGTGCAAACCGCGCGGCAGTTATTTGAACAGGTGCAACAGGATCTAGCCTTAGACGATGAGGATGGTGACTTGTTGCGCCGTGCGGCTTATTTGCATGAGATTGGCTTGGCGATTAGCCACGGTGGCTATCATCGACATGGTGCTTATTTGTTACAGCACTCTGATGTGCCCGGTTTTTCACAGGTAGATCAGGCGCGTTTATCCTTACTGGTTGGGCAGCATCGCCGCAAGTTGCGCGAGGAGGCACAGCTACAGGTGATGCGTTCGGGTGGTTTGCGTTTACAGGGGTTGTGTTTGTTGTTGCGTTTGGCCGTGTTATTGCACCATAACCGCAGCGATCAACACCTACCACAGGTACAGTTGCAGATGTCGGGTGCAGATCAATGGCGGCTCACGGTTGCTGGTACGGCGACTGAGTGGCCACTATTGGTGGCTGACTTGCAAGATGAAACGCAGCAATGGGCGAATTGGTCGGTGCAGTTACGGGTCAGTATGGATCACTTGGCATGAGTCAACAGATGATGAATCAGTCTTTTGCAGCATGGCGCACGGTGCAAATTGCACGGCATCCGGAGCGGCCATTATTTTTAGACTATGTGAATGAGTTGTTTACCGAGTTCGATGCGCTACACGGTGATCGCTTATATGGTGATGATGGTGCTTTGATGGGCGGCTTGGCACGGTTCGATGGTCAGCCGGTGATGGTGATTGGTCAGCATAAAGGCCGTAGCACCCGCGAGCGCATTCAGCATAATTTTGGCATGCCCAATCCTGAGGGCTATCGTAAGGCGTTACGCCTATGCCAGATGGCCGAGCGCTTTGGTTTACCGGTGCTAACCTTTATTGATACGCCAGGAGCTTATCCGGGGGTGGGTGCTGAGGAGCGTGGCCAAGCCGAGGCGATTGCGCGGAATTTGGCTGAGTTATCGAGTTTGCGCGTGCCGATTATTGCGACGGTGATCGGCGAGGGTGGTTCGGGTGGTGCATTGGCGATTGGGGTGGCTGATCGGGTATTGATGCTGTCGAATAGTATCTATTCGGTGATTTCACCAGAAGGCTGTGCGGCGATTTTGTGGAAAACCAGCGACAAGGCAGCACAGGCCAGTGAAGCGATGGCGATGACCGCCGATCGATTACAGGCGCTTGGCCTGATTGAGCAGGTGATTGATGAAGGTGAGGGCGCGCATCTACAGCCTCAACCGGTGATGCAGGCCTTGCACCAAGCGTTACGTCAGTCCTTAAATGAGCTGCTGGAGCTGGAGAGCGATGCGCGATGCGAACAACGCTATCAACGTCTGATGCGGTTTGGCAGCATCCGCTAGCACAGTACCTGCAAGCCAGATTATCGCAGTTTTCGACCCATCAAAAATTCGTGATGGCCTGTAGTGGTGGCCGCGATTCACTGGTGCTTGCGGATCTGATGGCACACTATTGTGCTGATCGGGTGCGGTTATTGCATATCAATCATCAGTTGCATGAGGATGCATCAAGTTGGGCACAACAGGTGCAGGATTGGGCCGCATGGCGTGGTGTTGCTTGTACGGTTTGCCCAGTCATGATCGCTGTTGGCAATGTGGAGGCACAAGCTCGGCAGGCGCGTTATCAGGCGTTTGCTGAGCAGGTACAGGCTGATGAGGTGCTGGTATTGGCACATCACCAGCAAGATCAAGCCGAAACGCTGTTGATGCGCTTGTTTGCTGGCTCAGGGGTGCAGGGATTGTCAGCGATGCGCTGCGTTGATCAGCGTGCTGGGCTGTGCTTGTGGCGACCGTTATTGGGGTGTTCGCGACAGTGGATTGATGAGTTTTCGGTGCTGCGTGCATTGCCGTTTGTCGATGACCCAGCCAATCAAGTCGCACAGTATGAGCGGGTGTATTTGCGCCAAGTGCTTTGGCCTGTTTTACAAGCGCGCTGGCCGAGCGTTGAGCGAACGGTCGGTCGGGTGGCAGGTCTGATGCAAGATGCTGCTGAGATTTTGGCCGAGGTGGTGGCAGAAGATTTGCGCTATTGTCAGTCGTCTGATGGCTTGTCTGTGGCTGCTTTAGCATGCTTGTCTGCGGCACGGCAGCGGCAGTTAATTGCACATTGGATGCAGGGTACAGAGGTGTATGCACCGCCATTGCATCGGGTGCTAGCAGTATTGCAACTGGCCGAAACCATGAGCACGGGGCAGGTGGTGTGGCATGTTTGGCGGTTTAGACAGTATCAAGGTCAACTATATCGTTTACCGCTGGAAACAGCGCCGTCGCATGCACAGATTGAGCAAAAAATTTTACAGTTAGGGCAGCGGTTGACGCTCCCTTCTGGAACTTGGCACGTGCAGCCGACGCAGGATGGACTACCGTTGGCCTTATTAGGTCAGCGCTTTGATTTTATATCGCGTGCTGGTGGTGAGCGATTGCATCTGGAGGGTCGTGTCGGGCATTGGCCGCTGAAGAAGTTTTTACAGCAGTTGAGCCTGCCCGTCTGGCAGCGTGATCAGGTGCAGTTACTGCGGTCAGCCACTGATGAGGATGCCGATATTTTGGGTGTGCTGACTGCCAAAGGTTGTTTTTTAACCGTATCAATGCTGCAACAACAACAGCCAAGTTGGCGTTTGCAGCGTGTTTGATACAAGAATGACATCTTGTTCGTGTTTTAATAGTCGTTTGTTTGTTGTTGTGGAGAATTGAATGAATCAAGAATTCAGTGGAAAAATTGCATTTATTGGCGGTGGCAATATGGCACAAGCCCTCATTGGCGGCTTGTTAGCTCAGGATGTTAAAACTAATCGGATTATTATTGCCGAACCTGTCGAAGCCTTACGTGACTTGCTCGCCGCGCGCGGTTTAAATGTTACTGCCGATAATCGAGTTGCCGTGGCAGAGGCAGATGTGGTGCTGGTCGCCGTCAAACCGCAGATGATGGCCGAGGTTTTGGCGGGTGTGCGTGATTTGATTGATGGCCGTTTGGTCATTTCGATTGCAGCCGGTCTGAGTGTGCAAGCGCTCTCAAAAATGCTGGGTGGCTATCAGCGGATTATTCGAGCCATGCCAAACACGCCTGCGTTAGTACAAACAGGCGCGACAGGCTTGTATGCAGGGGCAGATGTCAGTTCGAATGATCGAGAGCAAGCGACGGCAGTGCTGAGAGCGACAGGTCTGGTGTTATGGGTTGAAGATGAGCAACTGATGCATGCGGTGACTGCGGTGTCGGGTTCAGGGCCTGCCTACTTCTTTTATTGGATGGAGGCCATGATCACTGCAGGCGTAAAGTTGGGTCTTTCTGAGCAGGTGGCTCGCGATTTAGCCTTGCAAACGGCACTCGGTGCTGCGCAGATGGCGATAACCAGTGGCGAACATCCCGCCAAATTGCGCCAGAATGTGACGTCACCCAATGGCACGACACAGGCGGCGTTGGAGTCGATGGCACAAAATCAAGTGGCTGAGCTGATTCAGCAAGCCTTATTCGCTGCCGCAGCGCGCAGCGAAGCACTGTCCAATGCATTGGATGTTGGTTAATCGGTAATCTGAGCTGTCATTCTATTTTGCTTTGCTAGGGGTTGTACCTGAATGGATATTATCGCGATGATCTTTAACATGGTCATCAGTGTGGCGACACTGCTGCTGTTTTTGCGTTTTATGATGCAGTTGTTTGCTGTAGATCGGTACAACCCTGTGGTGATGTCAACCATCCGTGTCACCCATGTGGCTGATGTGTTTGCTCGAATTCTACCGACGTTGGCGACTGGGCGGATTCATCTAGCGGCGCTGGTGCTTATTGTACTGTTGCGTTTATTGGAGTTCTCAGGCAATTCGATGCTGGGTGGCGCGGCGATTGGTAGCCCTATCGAGTTGTTGGTGATGACCATCATCAGCCTGTTGCAAAGCTTTCTCAAATTTTGTTATTGGTTGATTTTTGGGTCGATTATTTTGGGTTGGGTGACGGCTTTTACTCAAGCCCAGTCGCCGTATATTGATTTGGTACGGCAGTTGGCAGAGCCGCTCTATGCGCCATTTCGCAAAATGTTACCGGATCTTGGGCCGATTGATTTATCGCCGATGATTGCGTTTTTGATCATCATTGTCAGTCAGCGTATTTTGGATTATGCCGCGATGACGATTTTAGCGATGCTTTAGCAATTGCCAGTAGAAATCGACAGCACTAGATTGGTCGTGCCAGATATCAGTCTGGTCGGTTAAGTGGCTGTATTGTTGTGAACTCATGCTACTATCCTCGGCATCTTCGGTACGATAAACAGCCGCTTTTACTCATAAAAGCCAGATGGTATGGTCGTAAGATGTTGAGGATGAACTAAAAAAAATGCGGCAACTGTGCCAAATCAGATGAGCCGAATCGAGGTTTGGTATGAATGACTCTACCGATCACGCAACGCGTAATCGTTTAGTATTGAACGGTGGGCATGTGACAGATCCACTTGCACAGCAGGTCATGCAGTTTAATGCGTGGAAAAAATCCATTGCCACTGAAATCAGTCGATATCGCTTGTGGCTGAATAACCATGATCATAATGTGATGTTGCAGCAACGCCTACAAGAAGTATTGGCATTGTTTGCCACTGAGCGGCTGCGTGTGGTTTTAGTGGGGGAGTTTTCACGTGGCAAGACCGAACTGCTGAATGCGCTGCTCAGCCAATATGTGGGCGCACGTTTGTTTCCGACCCGTGTGGGCCGCACCACCATGTGTCCGGTCGAATTGTTTTGTGATGATAAAGCATCGCCCTATATGAAGCTGCTGCCGATTGAAACGCGCCAGCAAGATAAAACCCTCGCAGAGTTTCGGCAGCAGCCAGATGCTTGGTATCAGATGGATCTCAATGCCAGCCAGCCAGCCCAGATGCAGCAAGCGTTTCGTGAGGTGGCACGTACCCGAGAAGTTCCTGCCGAAGAGGCACGGCGTTTAGGTTTTGATTTGGATTTTTTGGAAGCGTCGGTGAGTCAGCCCGGCTATGTGCATGTCCCCGCATGGCGACATGCGCTGATTAATTTGCATCATCCGCTGCTGCATATGGGGTTGTCAATCGTCGATACACCAGGCGTGAATGCACCCGGTGTTGAAGCCGATTTGACCACACAGGTGTTGCCGGATGCGCAGGCGATTTTATACTTATTGTCGGTTGAAACGGGTGTTACCGCGAGTGATTTTTCGACGTGGACACAAAAAATCCTACCGGTTGCAAGGTCAAAGCATATTCCATTATTTGCTATTTTGAATAAAATTGATTTGTTAGAGGTCGATGAAGAATCCATTGTTGCCAGCGCAGATCGACTGATTCGGATGACTGCACAACAACTGAAAATCCCGCGTGTCAATATCTTACCGCTCAGCGCGAAGCATGGTATTAAAGCGCATATGGAGCAAGACGATGTGCGCTTGCGTCGCAGTGGTTTTGCGCATTTGCAACGTTATTTAATCCCACAAATCCTACAAAATCGGCAGCAGTTATTAGAAAATGATGTGCTGCCACAGGTGATCTCTAATATTCAAGCCGATCATCAGCAAGTGGGTGAAAAGCTGCAACAACTCAAGCACGAGCAGCAGCAACTACAAAGTAATCAGCAGGAAATTCAAGATGGTTATCAGCGTTCACAGCAGTGGATTGAGCATGATCAGCTTGAGTTAACGCAGCGTTCACGTCAGTTCGAGCAAGGCGTGGTGCATGTACGCAGCCAACTTGAACGTGTGCAAGGCTTGGTGACGATGCCGCGCTTGGAGAGTCATATCGCACGGTCGAAAAGTGTGCTTGGAATGACACCGACCAGTTCGACGGTGGCCAGTGCTGTGAGTGTGGTGATTTCCGGCGTGCGGCTGGATTTACGCCGTTTGCGCTCGGATATTGAAAGCTTGCCGGCAGAAGCCGAAAAATTGCATGCGGATATCGGTTTTACGGGCAGTATTCCTGAGTTGTCCGTTGATCTGATTTTGCAGCAAATCGCGCAGCTTGAAAAAGACTATGTCGTCAGTCGTAGTAGCACAGAGAGTCCCAAAGTGGTCTTTGAGCAGCAGTTTTCGCCTAAGTTAACTACGATCTATCAGGGCATTATGACGCAATTGACCTCGTGGGGTGAGGCGGTGGTCAAGACCATTGAAGAGGGCTTTGCCGATGAGGCTGAGCGCTTGTCGATCCGCCGACATGGACTCAGTGAGACAGGGCATCAGATGCGTGATCAGGAGCAGCATTTACGCGGTATTTTGGCTGAAATTCCTGACCTAGAAAAAGATCAGGTATTTTTGCAAGAGCTATTGTATCGTTTGCAAGCTGAAGCGTTGTAAACGCTGTGTTGATCAAGTGCGGCATCTGATACCGCATGTGATCTCGACTGCGAGGTTCATGTGTCTCGTTTAGTGCGAGCTGTCCCAGTCTTTGCCCTGCCCAATTTCAACCAAGAGCGGCACGTCCAGTGGTACCACGTTGGACATCGCTTCGGCCAAGCGTGGGATCAGCGTATCTACAATCTCCGCATCTACCTCAAACACCAATTCATCATGTACTTGGAGTAGCATTTTAGCGCGATCTTTGGGCAGGATGCGGTCGACGGCAATCATCGCCAGTTTAATAATATCTGCTGCTGAGCCTTGCAGCGGCGCGTTAATCGCTGCTCGTTCAGCCGCTTGGCGGATATTGGCATTACTCGATTGAATGTCTGGTGTGTACAGACGGCGGCCGAGTAGCGTGCTGACGTAGCCTTGTACCGCTGCTTGGGCGCGAGTGCGCTCCATATAGGCGAGGACGCTTGGATAGCGGGCAAAGTATTGATTAATGTATGCCTGTGATTCACTGCGGCTGAGCTTGAGTTGCTTCGATAGTCCAAACGACGACATGCCATACAACAGACCAAAATTAATCGCTTTGGCTTGGCGGCGCTGCTCGCTCGTGACCTGTTCAAGTGGAATGCCCAGCACTTCGGCGGCGGTGGCTTGGTGAATATCACGGCCTTCCTGAAAGGCTGTCAGCAGTGCTGCATCTTGGGAAAAATGCGCCATCAGGCGTAACTCAATCTGCGAGTAGTCAGCAGCGAGTAACACACGACCTGGTGGTGCAATAAATGCTCGCCGAATCAGACGACCTGTTTCATCACGGATCGGAATGTTTTGCAGGTTAGGATCTGACGATGACAAGCGACCCGTCGCAGTATTGGCTTGATGATAGCTGGTGTGAACGCGACCAGTGACGGGGTTGGCTTGTGCCACCAAAGCATCGGTGTAGGTGCTTTTGAGTTTAGACAAGCCGCGATATTCCAGTACGGTTTCAGCCAGTGGATGGTCGATTTTTTCCAAGATCGCTTCACTGGTCGCATATTGGCCACTGGCGGTTTTTTTGCCGCCCGCAATGCCGAGCTTATCAAATAAAATCTCACCGAGTTGTTTTGGGGAAGCCACGTTAAACGGTTGTCCTGCGAGGTCGTGTGCGATTTTTTCTAAGGCCAAAATCTGTTCAGCAAAGCGCTGGCTGAGTGCGGTTAAAAACTCCCGATCTAGTAAAATACCGTTGGCTTCCATCTCGGTCAAAATCTGTGCGCTGGGCAGTTCAACATCAAGCAGCAGTGATTTTAGCGCGGGCAGGTCTTTTAATTTATCACTAAACACTTGATACAGTTGAAAAGTAATATCGGCATCTTCGCAAGCATACGGTGCGGCTTTATCGAGTTCAACCTGATTAAACGTCAGTTGCTTCACGCCTTTGCCCGCGACTTGTTCAAAGCTGGTGGTTTGATAGTCTAGATAAAATTTGGCCAGATCATCCATGTTGTGCCGCGTCGCGGTCGGATTGATCACATAGGAGGCCAACATGGTATCAAACACCCAGCCTTGTAAGGCAATACCATGATTACTCAGGATATGTGCGTCATATTTTAAGTGCTGGCCGATTTTGCCGATATTGGGATTTTCGAGGATCGGTTTGAGTTGTGCCAATGCCCAATCACGGTCAAGTTGCTCGGGTGCGCCCAGATAATCATGTGCCAGCGGCACGTAGTAGGCTTGCTGCGCTTGTAGTGCAAACGATAGGCCGACGATCTGTGCGGTGCGCCAATCAAGTGCCGTGGTTTCGGTATCTAACACAAAATGCTCGACCTGCTGTAAGCGGGTCAGCAGGGCTTCAAAGTCGGTTTTGGTCAGGATTGTATGCCAGTCTTGGGTGGCCGCGGCATCGATATCGATTGATAGGGACGAGTCGATGCTCAGAGGGGTGAGATTGTCAGGATGATTCGGATGCTCCAAGGATTGTAGCGCCCCGCGAAAATCCAATTCGGCATACAGACGTTTGAGTTCTGGCACGTTTGGCTGGCCAATTTTTAGCTCATGCCAATCAAACGCCAGCGGTAAGTCACAGACGATGCTGGCCAGTTGATGATTCAGTGGAATGGTATCGGCATGATCACGCAGGCTTTGCCCAACTACACCTTTAATCTGCTCGATGTTTTGTAAAATTCCGCCAATACTGTCGTATTGCTGTAGCCACTTGGCGGCAGTTTTTGCACCGACTTTCGGAATGCCTTTGATACCATCCGAGGTATCCCCCATTAAGGTTAAGTAGTCGATGATTTGATCGGGCCGCACACCGAATTTTTCGACGACCGCATCATAATCCATGACTTTTTCTTTAAAGCTATCTTCAAGCTTGATGTTGTCATTGACCAACTGGCACATGTCCTTGTCGCCAGTCGAAATCAGTACTTGATAGCCTTCGCGCTCGGCGCGTTTGGCTAAGGTGCCCATTAGGTCGTCGGCTTCTGCACCTGACAGCATCAGCAATGGAATACCCATCGCGCGAATTAAATCATGTAGATAGGGGATTTGTGGTGACAGTTCAGACGGCATCTCCGGCCGACCAGCCTTATAATCACTCGAGAGTAGATGACGAAAAGTCGGGTCTGGCATGTCAAAAGTGACCACCATGTGCGTCGGTTGGTAGCGGCGTAGCAGTTTTTGTAGGGCGTTTTGTGCGCCCTTAATCGCGTTAGTCGACATGCCGTGCCGATTGGTCATGGCGGTTGGCAAGGCGTGGAAGGCACGAAACAAATAATATGAGCCATCGACCAAGACAAACGGTGGAGTAGACATGGGATTTTCCGAGACAAGCAAACACAGTCTGCCAATGGTAGCGCAGTTTACTGATCTTGTGTCTTAATCGAAAAAAACGATCATAACGATAAAAAAAACCCATTTGACCTATAGAGGTAGACTGACTAAGCTCAGTTCGTAACTTAATCTTGTGTTACACCCGCTATTGTCTTGGAGATATTTTCATGAGCTTGATCAATACCGCAGTACAGCCATTTACCGCCCAAGCCTTCCACAACGGTAAATTCATCGAAGTCACCGAAAAAGACCTGCAAGGCAAGTGGTCAGTGCTGATTTTCATGCCTGCTGCCTTTACCTTCAACTGCCCAACTGAAATCGAAGATGCGGCCGACAACTATCCTGAATTCCAAAAGGCTGGTGCAGAGGTTTATATCGTCACCACGGATACTCAGTTTTCACATAAAGTCTGGCACGAAACCTCACCAGCCGTCGGCAAAGCGCAATTTCCATTGGTCGGCGATCCAACCCATCAGCTGACCCGTGCTTTTGGTGTGCATATCGACGCAGAAGGTTTGGCCCTGCGCGGGACGTTTGTGATCAATCCAGACGGCATGATCAAGACGGTTGAAATCCACAGCAACGAAATTGCGCGTGATGTATCAGAAACCCTGCGTAAATTGAAAGCAGCGCAATACACCGCTGCTCACCCAGGCCAAGTGTGCCCAGCCAAATGGAAAGAAGGTGCGGCAACTTTGACCCCATCACTAGATCTGGTCGGCAAAATCTAAGTCGCTTCATGTGCAGTCGGCATGGCTGACTGCTGATGTACTGAGCTGTACCGTTTGCCGTTAGTATTTTCTACGGCAAACGCCTGCAACAGCCTTCTTATTCCAGCCTAATTGATTGTAGTTGCAAGACGTTTATGGCGTTTTGCCAGTGCAATTCATGCCAAAAAACCTGCGACTCAGTGATCCTGAGCCGATGACCCCAAGTTAGTGTGCCGAGGAGATACATCATGTTAGACGCCGCAATCAAAGGCCAACTCCAAGCCTATCTCGAAAAACTGCAACGGCCCATCGAGCTGATTGCGTCACTCGATGAGAGTGAGAAGGCGCAAGAATTGCGTGATCTGCTGGCTGATATTGAGCCGCTGTCGGATCGGGTCAGTGTGCGTTTCGATGGCGTAGATGCACGCCGTCCATCGTTTGCGATTGCGGAAGTCGGTCAGCTTGGTCGGGTGCAGTTTGCGGGGATTCCGATGGGGCATGAATTTACCTCGTTGGTATTGGGTCTGCTGCATGTTGGTGGTCATCCGCCGAAAGTCGATGCTGCGGTGATTGAGCAAATCAAAAGCTTAGACGGCGACTATCACTTTGAAACTTTTATCTCATTGTCGTGTCACAACTGCCCTGATGTGGTGCAAGCCTTAAATACCTTATCCGCGCTGAATCCTAAAATCAGTCATGTGATGGTGGATGGCGCAATGTTCCAAGCCGAAGTCGAACGGCGCGAGATTCAAGCCGTACCGATGGTGTTTTTGAACGGCGCGCTATTTGGGCAAGGCCGTATGAGCATCGAAGAAATCGTCGCCAAACTCGATAGCAACAGCGCGGCCAAAGATGCGGCCAAACTGAGTGCTAAAGATGCCTATGATGTGTTGATCGTCGGTGGTGGCCCTGCGGGTGCAGCGGCGGCGGTGTATGCGGCGCGTAAAGGGATTCGCACCGGTTTGCTGGCCGAGCGATTCGGGGGGCAAGTCGCCGATACCATGTCGATTGAAAACTACATTTCGGTGCATGAAACCGATGGCCCGAAACTGGTCGCGGCGATGGAACAACATGTCAATATATATGACGTAGACGTGATGAAGCTGCAAAAAGCCAACAAGATCGAGCGTAAAGATTTGATCGAACTGACCTTAGAGAACGGCGCAGTGCTGAAAAGCAAAACTGTGATTGTCGCGACGGGCGCACGCTGGCGCAAAATGAACGTGACCGGCGAAGTCGAATACAACGGCCGTGGCGTGGCATATTGCCCACACTGTGATGGTCCACTGTTTAAAGGCAAGCGGGTCGCAGTGGTCGGTGGCGGCAACTCTGGCGTGGAGGCGGCGATTGATCTGGCAGGGTTGGTTGAGCATGTCACTTTGCTGGAGTTTGACAGCAAGCTACGTGCTGATGCGGTGCTACAAACCAAGCTGAACAGCCTGCCTAATGTGACTGTGATCACCAGTGCGCTGACCACTGAGGTACAGGGTGACGGGGCGCGAGTGACTGCACTGATCTATCAAGATCGCATCACTGAGCAATTGCATACGATAACGCTTGCAGGGATTTTTGTGCAGATTGGTCTGTTGCCGAATACCGACTGGCTCAAAGGCGCGATTGATCTGTCATCACGCGGTGAGATTGAGGTGAATGCGCGCGGTGAAACCTCGATGGCGGGGGTATTTGCGGCGGGCGATGCGACCACCACACCGTATAAACAGATCATTGTTGCGACTGGTGAGGGGGCAAAGGTGGCGCTGTCGGCGTTTGATTATTTGATTCGTCAGGCGGTTTAACCTTGAGATGAGGGGCAGCTTAGGCATGTGGTCTAGGCTGCCTTTTTGTATTGCCACAGCCTGTGGATTGTTAATCGTAAAAATCGATGGTTTGAATAAATATAATCAATTTTACAGATCATAACTTTTGCCCAATACTGTCGCTATCCGCACAGCATCTGGGAGCAACTCACATGAATCCTTGCCAGTACAACCTCCAGCAACGTCGCCAGCATACTAATCTTGCGGCCAGTTTTTGGGGCTTACCCGCCAGCATAATTCAGCAGCAACTTGATCACATGGCCTGCGTTGATGCCTGTGCCGCTGCGGGTATCCAGCAAGCACTGGCGCAGTTACGACATGGCTTATTGGAAGGCTAATGCTGACTGACCGATGATTTTGATCACGTCTGTAACACAAACCCCCACGTTTCTAAGTCACCACACGCTCAAAAGCGCCTATGCTTTTATTCATGATACATGGATATGAGTGACATCTTTGACGACAGGTCAGCCCAAGTCAATGTAACCCAATACGGAGATCAACATGGACAGCAACAATCCAACCCACGCAGGCCAATGCCCCGTCATGCACGGTAGCGTCACCTCGGCTAATCTGGCCAAAGACTGGTGGCCAAAGGCACTCAATCTCGACATCCTGCATCAGCACGACCGCAAGACCAATCCACTCGGCGCAGATTTTAATTACCGCGAAGCTCTAAAAAGTTTGGATGTGGACGCACTCAAAACTGACGTCAAAGCGCTGATGACCGATAGCCAAGATTGGTGGCCTGCCGATTGGGGACATTATGGCGGCCTGATGATTCGCTTGGCGTGGCATTCGGCAGGTTCGTATCGGATTGCCGATGGACGTGGTGGTGCGGGCACGGGCAATCAACGCTTCGCGCCGCTCAACTCATGGCCAGATAACGTCAACCTAGACAAAGCACGCCGTCTGTTGTGGCCGATCAAGAAAAAATACGGCAACAAAATCAGTTGGGCGGATTTGATGATTCTGGCGGGTAACATGGCCTATGAGTCGATGGGCTTAAAGACCTTTGGTTTTGCCTTTGGTCGCGAAGATATTTGGCATCCCGAAAAAGACACATACTGGGGTTCAGAAACCGAATGGCTGGCACCAAGTGGCAGTGAAGGCTCGCGTTATTCGGGTGAGCGTGATCTGGAAAATCCACTGGCTGCGGTGATGATGGGTTTGATTTATGTCAATCCAGAAGGAGTCGATGGTCAGTCCGATCCTCTCAAAACGGCACATGACATGCGGGTGACGTTTGCGCGGATGGCGATGAACGACGAAGAAACTGTTGCGCTGACCGCAGGCGGACACACGGTCGGTAAGTGCCACGGCAATGGCGATGCGGCCAATCTCGGCGCAGCGCCAGAGGGCGCTGAGCTAGCAGAGCAGGGCTTGGGCTGGAATAACCACAGCACGCGTGGCATTGGCCGCGATACCGTCAGCAGTGGCCTTGAAGGGGCGTGGACGACTCATCCAACCCAGTGGGATAACGGCTATTTTGAGATGTTGCTCAATCACGATTGGGCGTTGACCAAAAGCCCTGCCGGTGCGTCGCAGTGGGAACCGACCAATATCCAAGAGCAAGACAAGCCCGTCGATGTCGAAGATCCTAGTATTCGGCTCAATCCGATGATGACCGATGCCGATATGGCACTCAAAATCGATCCTGAGTACCGCAAAATTTCTGAGCGTTTTCATCAAGATCCTGCGTATTTTTCCGATATATTTGCGCGGGCATGGTTTAAGCTGACCCATCGTGACATGGGCCCGAAGGCGCGTTATATCGGGCCTGATGTGCCACAAGAAGATCTGATTTGGCAAGATCCTGTGCCTGCGGGTCGTAGCGATTATGATGTGGCGCTGGTCAAAGCCAAGATTGCGGCGAGTGGTCTAAGCACTCGTGAGCTGGTGACGACTGCATGGGACAGTGCGCGGACGTTTCGTGGTTCGGATTTGCGTGGTGGTGCCAATGGCGCGCGGATTCGGCTTGCCCCGCAAAAAGACTGGGCGGGTAATGAGCCGGTGCGCTTGGCAAAAGTCCTCGCCGTATACGAGCCAATCGCCGCCGAAACCGGCGTGAGTATTGCGGATTTGATCGTGCTGGGCGGTAATCTGGGCGTGGAGCAAGCGGCTCAGGCGGCAGGTGTCGAAGTCAGTGTGCCCTTTAGTGCTGGTCGCGGTGATGCGACAGCAAAGATGACCGATATCGAGTCGTTTGAACCACTCGAACCGGTCGCTGATGGCTTCCGCAATTGGCAGAAGCAACACTACGAGGTCAGCCCTGAGGAGTTGCTGCTGGATCGTGCGCAGTTGTTAGGTTTGACCGCTTGTGAGATGACGGTATTAGTCGGTGGTCTACGGGTGATTGGCACAAACCATGCCGATACCCAGCATGGCGTATTCACTGATCGAGTCGGCGCATTGAGCACTGATTTCTTTGTCCACCTGACCGATATGTCGTACACATGGCAGCCGACAGGTCGCAATAGCTACCAGATCTGCGAGCGCAAAACAGGCGTGGTCAAATGGACAGCGACGCGGGTCGATTTGGTGTTTGGATCTAACTCAGTGCTGCGCGCCTATGCTGAAGTGTATGCGCAGGACGATCATCAGGCCAAATTCGTGCAGGACTTTGTCGCGGTATGGGTCAAAGTGATGAACGCCGATCGGTTTGATGTGTTGAATTAGTCAGTTGTAGACGTAGCACCTTTTGGAGTGCAGGAAGTGTGCTACGTTGTTTAGAAACCAACCCAATTATTTAAAATTACTAAATAAATTCGAAAAAACCGACTTCTTTGCGCTGTTTCGCCAATGCTTTTTGCGCCTGATGATTGGTCAACAAAAGCACGATCAAGCTAGCAATATTGGATAAAAATACCAAGACCATTAAAATGATCGTTGTGTATGATTGGTAATTCAGTAATGCAGTCACTTTAAATATGCTCCACATCGCAAAGATGGTTGTCATGAGTGATACCACAACATAGGCTGCGGTAATCTCTTGGCCGATCTGAGTAGCCCAAAACAACAACGTTAAAACTTGTAATCCTATCGCCCATACAAGAGTACGTTTAGTTTTTCTGAGTTGCTGTGTGTCAGCTTTACGGGTCTTATCAGATTTAGCTTCTGGTTTATCTTGGGTGCTTTGCTTTTTAGTCGATCTTCTGTTGATAAGCTCAAATGGCAAAGATACATGTGCAGTAGGCGACTTATTTTCTGAAATGACCATGACACACGATGCGGTAAACTCTACGCTGTTTTTAACAGCGGCAGGAAAGTATGGAGATCGTGCTTCTGGCGTAATCTGCACGAGCATTACCCGATTTTCGTCAATATCTGTTTCAGTAATAAAGCGCTCTCCCACAAACATACGTCTAAAGCTAGCATCAGTACTCGATAGGATGAAACTGATATATTTCGGTTCACCCCGATGCTGAGCATCTGCCAAGCTTATCGTCATGCACTCGAATTTTTCATCGATTATTATATTGATATATTCCAGTCCAACTGTTGATGGATTAATCTTTTCAGAGGTAGGACGGTTTTTGCCTGATTGGCTCCAGATCAGATGTAGCGTAGGAAGTGTTGTTGAGCCTTTACAGATCCTTTGTAGTAAGTCGTGCGGGTCTTCAAAAAACAAACTGGCCAATTCGTATTTAAAGCTTATATAGTGCTGACGTGTACGAGCGTTTTGATCCATAGTTGATGCCTATTTGCTCAATGTGATTCTGAGTAAATTGTATCAAAAAAACAGCATTACAAGGTTTTTAAAAAAACATGCTGCGTGCAATTATCCACGTAATAGCCTTTTCACCGCATCCACCTCTGGTCGCACGCCATGCCACACCGCAAACGCCTCTGCGGCCTGCCCAACCAACATGCCTAATCCATCAGCCGTGACCACGCCACGCGCCTGAGTCTGCGCCATAAAATC
>JBBKWW010000153.1:0-11197 GCA_037969155.1 Moraxellaceae bacterium | reverse complement strand
CGGCTAAACGTCGCAGTGACACCATCTTCATCGAGAATCAAGCCTTCAACCTGCATCTGATCCGATGGCCGAATGATCAGTGTGCCATCACTTTGCTCATCGTGCTCAATATTGGTCGCAGCCAAGAAACGCAGCATAAAGTCAGGCAGCGGATTCTGAATGTCCTGATCGTTAAGGGCTTTCACGATGCGATTGGCGATCACCGGACGGCACGAGTTAAACTCCAACAGTCGATCACGCCCCGATTGCAACTCATACTCTAAGCCCAAACGCTCATCATTGACCCGCTCCAATAACTCATCAAACGCATAGCCTTGATCAGTCAGCAGGCTATCTTTGAGCTCGACGATATATTGCTCTTGTAAAGTCTGTGCAGTCGGCGAAATTTGGCTAAAAATATTGAGCGCTTCGTTGTACCAGCGGAACATACGCTCTTGTGCCGTATCCATTAAATATGGCACATGAATCTGAATCCGCTCGGTTTGTCCAATCCGATCTAAACGGCCGATTCGCTGCTCCAACACATCAGGATTAGCAGGTAAATCAAATAAGATCAGATCATGCGCAAACTGAAAATTGCGCCCCTCTGACCCCACCTCAGAACACAACAAAATCTGCGCGCCATAGCTTTCATCCGCAAAATACGCCGCCGCTTGGTCACGCTCTAACAGGCTCATACCCTCGTGGAACATCGCGGTACGAATGCCACCGTGAATCCGCAAGGCCAGTTCCAGCGACTCGACCACTGGGCCACTACGCACAAGCAGCAAGGTTTTCTTGTGCTTCAACTGAGTGCGCAGCATTTCGATCAACCACGGCACACGCGGATCGTGCTGCATCCATGCACCATCGAGCGATAGCTCTTCTGGCCACATTTGCTCACGCAACTTGCCAGTGACGGGCCAGTTCGCAGGCGCCAGCAATGGCGCAGCAATACAATCCCGTCCAGGGAAGCCTTGAATCGCCTCGCGGGTATTACGGAATAAGATTCGTCCTGTGCCATGCCGATCTAGTAACTCACTAATCGCCCGATAACGCGCATCAGGAGTGTCTTCGACGGGATGATCTAACAAGCCTGCAATCGCCTGCTGCTGTGCATCCGTCAACGGCTCTTCAGACATCAAGGCTTCGGCAACTTGTGCTGTTTCGGCGTATTGTGCTTCTTCTTGTACAAAATGATCTAAAGTATCAAAACGCTCAGGATCAAGCAGGCGCAAACGGGCAAAATGACTGTCCACACCGAGTTGCTCAGGCGTCGCGGTCAGTAATAAAACCCCTGCGGTTTGCGCGGCAAACTCAGCCACCATGTTATAGCGGTCATTGCCACCGACCTCTTCATGCCATGTCAGGTGATGCGCTTCATCAACCACTAACAAATCAAAACCCGCGTCTAAAGCTTGTTGCTTCAAATCGGCATGATCCAGTAACAGATCCACACTGGCAATAATGCACTGCTCGGCCGCAAATGGATTAGCGTCCTCATCATGCTCACGCATGGACGCGGTGCGCTCCAGATCAAACAGCGAAAATTTTAGATTAAAGCGCCGACGCATCTCAATCATCCACTGATATTGCAGTGAATCTGGCACCAAAATCAGAATCCGCTCACTACGCCCCGTCACCAATTGCTGATGGATAATTAAACCTGCTTCGATGGTTTTGCCCAGACCGACTTCATCGGCTAGTAGCACGCGCGGCGCTAAGCGTCGACCCACTTCGTGCGCGATATACAACTGATGTGGAATCAAACCGACCCGCGGCCCTAGGAATCCACGCAAGGGACTCGTCGCAGTGCGTGCATGCATCAGCAGCGCTTCGATGCGCAAATCGTACCATTCTTTCGACTCTAAGCGACTGGCCAGCATGCGATCCAGTGGCCGTGCCAACTGCAAATGCGCCCCCAAGCGGGTTTCGGCCAGCACTTTACGCAAATCCTCGCGACTCAGCACATGATAGCGAATAATGCCATCTTGTAACTCAAGCGACTCCACTTGCCACTCTTGCCCGTCTTGATCAGTCAACCAATCACCGACCACAAAGATAATCCGCGACAGTGGTGCACTCGCCCGCGCATACACACGAGTTTCATCACTTTTAGGGAATAAAATACTGATGGTTCGCTCATCTACATCTATCAGCACACCAAGACCTAATTCTGACTCAGTATCTGACAGCCAGCGCTGCCCAATGGCAAATTCTTGCATTCACATCCACCTGATTAATCTATGCGGTCTGGCATGGCTATTGAGCATACCCACATCCAGACAGCGATGTATTTTCGCACATTCAACCGAATATCGCGCCATTGAGCACACAAAAACCGATAAAAAATCACCAAAAGTCGGCGTTATTTTCAATACAAATCCGTTGTGCAGTGATCGGATGCTGGAATGTTAAACGCTGCGCATGCAGTGCTAAGCGTGGTGCTAATGACAGCCCTAACGCATCGGCATACAGTGAATCACCCAAAATCGGATGACCTAAAAACTGCAAATGCACCCGTAACTGATGTGAGCGGCCTGTAATCGGTTGCAATAGCACTGGCGTAATGGTTTCGCCATTGTGTTGGCGGGTCGGCAACGCCTGCCAATGCGTTAACGCATGTTTAGGATACTCAGGATCAGCCACATGCAGCGGAGGGCAGCTAGGGTCATAGCGCACAGGGACATTGATCTCACCCTGTCCAAGCAACTCCCCCAGCACCAATGCCTGATATTGCTTTTCGGTTTGGCGTTGTTCAAACTGCCGCGAAATCTCACGCTGCGCATGCTTACTCCGCGCAAACACCATCAGCCCCGAAGTGTCTCGATCTAAGCGATGAATCAATAAAATACGCGGATCGCAAGCGACCAATCGGGTCAGCACACTATCAGTCAAATCACCTTTACCTGGCACACTCAGCAAGCCCGATGGCTTGTGAATCACCAGACACTCCGGATCGTCATAGACGAGGATTTGGCTCAAAAAATCGGACATCGGCAACCACGCTCACAACAAATACAACTCAATAGCGGCATAGTCTGACAGAAAAACCGTATTTTTCAAAAAACCGCATCACAGCGAATACCGCACTGCTATTTTTTATGACCGCAACTGTGCAGATAGCTGCTGAGCATCGACGCGCCGTCCAATCTGCCATGCATCCAACAAAGCATAAATATAAACCGTTCCCAAGGCCAACCCAAACAACGCAATTCCTTGAGGCTTGCCCATATATTCGGTCAGCCATAACAGCAGCGCACACACCAGCAAAATCCCATAGGCCAACAGTGCACGCAGCCAGCGTCTCAAATACAAATAGCCCGCAGCAGGCCAGAGTAATCCCAACAAAAATGCCACGGTAGAAACTCGCATATTTTATCCTCGATTTTTTTGAAAACAATCGTCAGCAAAGATCAGTTTAACCTGCGGCAATTCTACTGTATATCGGACAACAACGAACGCTGAGCGACTTTTTATGAATTGCAGATCAAGCAATGATCAATAAGTCACTCAGCCATTACCGCTTTAAAAAAGTGACCGACTCGACAGGCAGCTCACAAAAAAATCAACCGCTCATCCCATCCATGGTATATTTTCGATATAGAACATTATATATTTAATTTCGAAATAAACGAGTCTAGGATGATTCTCTAATGAAGCAAACCTTCTGTGCACTGACTGCTGTCGCCGCCGCCCTTAGTTTTTCCGCACCGGCATCAGCAGCAAAATACTACAACTGTGCCACCAACGATGGCTGTGTTGCGAGTAGTAACATTTGGGTCAACTCAAGCTACGCCAAAACCCGCTATCCGATTGTTCTCGCCCATGGCCTTGCTGGCTTTACTAAAGTCGGACCCGTCGATTATTTCTACGGCATTCCGCAAGATCTCACTGCAAAAGGCAGTCAGGTTTATGTCACATTGGCTTCATCAGTCAATTCATCTGGTGATGTCCGTGGTGAACAACTTCTCGCGCAGGTTCGCAACATCGTTGCAATCAGCGGAAAAGGTAAAGTCAATCTGATCGGACACAGTCAAGGTGGCTTAGATTCTCGCTACGTCGCAGGAGTTGCACCGACTCTAGTCGCTTCCATCACCAGTGTTGGTACTCCGCATAAAGGCTCAGCAGTGGCTGACATTGCCCTTAAGGTGCTGAAGGGCGAGCCGACTGGTCTGCTACAAAGTGCCGCCAATGCACTGGTCAGTGGTGTCGGCCAACTGATCACTGGGATCTCGGGGGGTGGTAGCAGCAACCAAAGCCTGAATGGCTCATTAGCCACACTCAGCACTGCTGGTGCAGCAAGCTTTAACCAACGTTTCCCTGCCGGTGTACCCACCTCTTCTTGTGGGACGGGTGCAAGCCAAAGCCAAGGGATTAAATTCTATTCGTGGGGTGGTACACAGCCACTCACTAACGTACTTGATCCTTTGGAACTGGTATTTACCGCGTCCTCTATTGGCTTCTTTGGTGCGGCCAGCGATGGTGTCGTTGGACGGTGCAGCAACCATTTTGGGCAGGTCCTGCGTGACAACTACGGCATGAACCACGGTGATTTGGTCAATCAAGTCTTCGGTCTCACCAATCTGTTTGAAACCAATCCAAAAACCGTCTACCGCCAGCAAGCCAATCGTCTGAAAAACGCCAACTTGTAAGCGTCTAAACAGTGCAGCTATGCCAAGCAGGCGCTTGGCATGGCCATTGATGAGAACGTGAGCCGACCACCTCATCCACGTACAGACCATCGATTCCATGCAGCCAAGTTTTTTACGGTTAGTGTCCAATGAGACGCAATAGTACCGACGAACGTACAACCTCAACCGCTCTTCTATAGCACAAACATTGGACAATTTAAGCGAAGTATCAAAACCTCATAAAAGCACTAAAAATAAACTAGCCAGTCATCCTACCATCACTTTATTTTCGATTTGGAAAATCTTATATTCGAAACTCAAAAAACGAGTCTAGGATGATTCTCTAATGAAACACGCTCTTTGTGCCCTGACTGCTGTCGCTGCCGCTTTAAGTTTCTCTACAACAGCATCCGCAGCAAAATATTACAACTGTGCGAATACCAGTAGCAACACTGGCTGTACAGCTAGTAGTGATATTGGTGTCTCTTCAACCTACACCAAAACGGTCTATCCCATCGTGCTTGCCCATGGTCTGGTCGGCTTTACCGCGGTCGGTTCCATCGATTACTTCTATGGTGTACCGCGCGACTTGACCTCACAAGGCAGTCTGGTGTACACCACACTGACCTCAGCGGTCAATGGCTCTGCTGAAGTGCGTGGCGAGCAACTGTTGGCGCAAGTTAATAAGATCATCGCGTTAAGCGGTAAGAGTAAAGTCAATCTGATCGGTCATAGCCAAGGTGGCTTAGACTCTCGCTATGTGTTTGGCGTTGCACCGACCAAGGTCGCTTCGGTCACCACAGTCGGTACACCACATAAAGGTACGCCTGTAGCAGACCTTGCCATTAAAATCGTCAAAGGTGAGCCAACCGGCTTACTGCAAAGTGCAGCCAATGCACTGGCAAACGGTATCGGTCAGCTGATTACCGGCGTATCGGGTGGTGGTAGCAGCAACCAAAGTCTAATGTCGTCACTCAACACGCTCAGTACCACTGGTGCAGCCAGCTTTAACACGCGCTTCCCTGCTGGGGTTCCAACCACTTCATGTGGCACTGGGTCTAGCTCGAGCCAAAATGTTAAATTTTACTCATGGGGTGGTACAAGTCCGTTTACGAACATTTTTGATCCTATTGATGGTGCACTCACCGCTGCTTCAGTAGCGTTCTGGGGTGGCGAAAGTGACGGCGTGGTCGGTCGTTGTAGTAACCGGTTCGGCACAGTGATCCGTGACAACTACAACATGAACCATGGCGACCTGATCAACCAAGTGCTGGGCATCCATGCGATTTTTGAAACCGATCCAAAAACCGTCTACCGTACACAGGCCAATCGCTTGAAAAACGCTAGCCTGTAATACACAGTTGTCTTGCCACACGTTGAGCAGCTGCTCAACGTGTCAGCATCAGCTGATGATTGGTGGGTCAATCGATTGCTCAAGTCAAAAAGACAATGTAAATTGTTGAATCAACAAAGCAGCTGACGGCGTATCAGCGGCAGCACGTACATATTGCCATGCGGTGCACTGCCCATCTGTCTAACCTTGCAGCACAGCGTGACCTCAATCTATCAATCAGATTTTGCATGCTATATTCTGGCCTGCTATACAAGGAAGGAGTGCCGCAGCACAATGAAAAATACCATGCTCATTCTATTGCTCAGCATCACTGTCGCAGTGATTGGGCTCATCATCTGGCTAAAACCCAACAGCCAAGAGAGTCGCATTCAGGGATCTACAGAGCAGTCTAGTGAGCCATCTGTATCTGATACAACCCATTTCAGCTCACCCACATCTGCCAACACCAGCAGTACCTCCGCCAGTCCAACCATGTTTAAAACGGGTCTGGAGCAACTGCCAGCCTCATTGGCGGGAACAGAAGTGGATGGTGAAATTCTGATTGATGAAAATAAAAACCTCCATGTCACTCGACGGCTGCGTGATTTTTTTGATTATTTCTTGGCAACGGTTGGCGAAGAGTCGCTACCGACTATTATTGAGCGGGTCAAAGCCTATATTCGGCATCGCACCCCTGAACCCGCACAAAGCCAAACGATTGCCCTATTCGACCGCTATATTGCCTATCGTGCAGCCTTACGCGATGTGCCCGAAGCGGGTGGTAAGCCAGCCGATCAAATCGACCTCGATGCCATCATGCAACAAAAGGCAGCAGAACAACGCTTACGGCAACAGTTCTTTGACAGCAAAACCATTCTGGCTTTTTTTGGTGATGAAGATGCTTACGATCAATACACGCTGCAATCGCTGAAAATAGCCAAAAATGGCCAGCTCAGCGACGCGGAAAAAGCCAAGCAGACCGCCGAGCTACTCCAGAAACTGCCCGACAATCTCAGAGAGTCGATGCAGAGCAGCATGCAATATCAAAACTTAGATCAGCTCACCACACAGTGGAAAGCACGCGGCGGCTCGGCGGCAGAATTGCGCCAAATCCGAATCAATCTGGTTGGGCCTGAAGCAACGGGGCGACTAGAAACCCTCGATAAAGAGGATAGCCAATGGCAAAGCCGTATCGATGCTTACCTGAAAGAATACAACCGAGTCATCAATAATCCACAGTGGAGTGTCGAGCAAAAACAACTGATGGTGCTGAGTTTACGTCGACAACAAGGCTTTAATGAATCAGAGCAGCTACGCCTACCCGCCTTTGAACAAATGGCTGCACAAGCTGCTGCACAGCCACGTTAAGCGATGATTTAATCAGCGATAAACTGCGGGATACCCGCTTTCATTTCCCGCAGCGTTTCACTCACCACGTCGAGAGTGTCATCTAAGTCGGCTTGGCTATGCGCACTCGAAATAAAGCCTGCCTCAAACGCCGATGGAGCGAGATACACGCCGCGCTTTAACAGGCCATGAAAGAACTCACGGAAGGCCGCCATATCACACTGAGTCATGGTCTCATAACTGGACAGATCGGTGCGATCAGTGAAGTAAATCCCAAACATGCCACCCGCTTGCTGTACCTGCATCGGAATGCCAACATCATCCGCTAAGGCTTTTATGCCACCAAGCAGATACTGTAGCTTAGCGGTCAACCCCGCATAAAAACCGTCTTGACTGATCAATGCCAGCATGGCGATACCCGCACGCATGGCCAGCGGATTACCGGATAATGTTCCGGCTTGATACACGCCACCAAGCGGGGCGATACAGTGCATGATCTCGCGCTTGCCACCAAATGCACCGACTGGCAAACCCGCACCGATGATTTTACCCAGCGTGGTTAAATCGGGCGTCACGCCATAGTGTGCTTGCGCGCCACCGAGTGCAACTCGAAACCCAGTCATCACCTCATCAAAAATCAGCACCGCACCCGCCGCCGTACACTGCTCACGCAAGGTCTCCAAGAAGCCTTGGATCGGCAGCACCAAGTTCATATTGCCCGCGACTGGCTCAACAATCACACAGGCGATCTGATCAGCATACTCCGCAAAACAGGCCTTCACTGCCTCGATATCATTAAATGGCAACGTCAGCGTATGCTGCGCCAAATCTTTAGGCACGCCCAGCGACGTCGGCACACCCAGTGTTAGCATGCCAGAACCTGCCTTAACCAGCAGTGAGTCAGCATGGCCGTGATAACACCCTTCGAACTTGATAATTTTGTCACGACTGGTATAGCCACGCGCCAACCGAATCGCACTCATGCACGCTTCTGTACCAGAGCTGGTCATGCGCACCATGTGCATCGATGGCATCAACTCACAAATCCGATCCGCGACCGTGGTTTCTGACGGCGTAGGCGCTCCAAAGCTCAAGCCATCTGCTGCAGCCTCTTGTACTGCCTTGATCACATCGGGATGCGCATGCCCCAGAATCATCGGCCCCCATGAGCCCACATAATCGATATAGCGTTTGCCGCTGGCATCGAACAAATACGCGCCTTGTGCCTTGGTCACAAACACTGGCGTGCCACCCACGCCCTTAAAGGCACGCACGGGCGAATTCACGCCACCAGGAATATGCTGACTGGCGGCATGAAATAAAGCAGCATTGGACGTTGGAGAAAGTGGTTTAGTCATGGCAACAATCTACGGCAATCAAAATCCACGCTAGTGTAACGTGGATTGATCGGAAATTGGCTGTGGCATTGCTGGGTCAACGCATGGGTTTAACCCAGTGCTTGATAAAAAGCCCACGTGTCTTTGGCAATATCATCCAAGCTACGGCTCGGCTTCCACTGTAAAACGGTTTCGGTATGCGTCATATCCGCCACCAGACTGGCCACATCATGTGGACGCCGTGGCATCACCTCGGTTGCAATCGGCTGGCCAGATACTTCAGCAAATTTATCGACCATTTGCTTGACCGACACGGCTTCGCCACGACCAATGTTAAACGTACCAAATGCTTGGGCTTGGCTGAATAACCAGCGAAACGCCTGCATCTGTGCATCGACCACGTCCATCACATGCACATAATCACGCGTCGCCGTGCCATCTTCACTCGCATAGTCATCCCCATACAGGTCAACCACTTCCCGCTCACCACGCGCCGCTTGTGCCAAATAAGGCATCAGATTGGTCGAAATACCATTGGGCCACTCACCGAGTGCCGCGCTGGGGTGTGCGCCTGCGACATTAAAATAACGTAACACCGCAATCCGCCAATCAGGCTCAGCCAGTGCCAAATCACGCAGCATCTCTTCGGCAATTTTACAGCTATTGGCGTAGGGTGTTTGCGGCTTTAATGCAGTGCTTTCTGCTAATGCTTGCGCTTGATCACCGTACACCATTGCGGATGAACCATAGATCATGTGCCGCACACCCGTGCGCTGCATGACGCGCAACAAGCTCATCAGGCCACCGACATTGGTATTATAATAGTCTAGCGGCTGCATCGGTGAGTCAGTGGCGACTTTGATCCCCGCACAGTGCAAGACCGCCGTAATCGCGTACTGCTCGAATACCTTTTGTAAGGCAGGTGTATTACGAATATCGACTCGCACAAAGGTCACATAGCGACCGGCCAAGTATTCCAAGCGTTCTAAAACATCCATCCGCGCATTGGTCAGATTGTCGATGACAATCACCTCATGGCCTTGAGCCATCAGCGTCGCGGCCATATGCGAACCAATATAACCGAGTCCTCCGGTTATCAAAATCATCGCGTACCTCGTCTTCTCTGTAGCCATGCTAGTATTCGGCTATGATACGCGGTTTTTGGGTCATCCGCTGACTTGCACGGCGTAATGTTCACGTCACAATGTGAACCGTAGCGTCTATTTTGGCACAGGAGCTGTTGCATGATGATACTGCTGCTACTGACGGAGGCACCAACTCGACCGCTCGCATGGCATGCGGTCAGTTTGGCCACGCACCTGTTACAACAAGGTGTACAGCTGCGCGTGTTTTTTTATCAAGACGCGGTACTGATTGCCAATGCCCTACGCTGGCAACCCGCCGATGAAGCAAATCTGGCTGAGGCATGGCGACGGCTGGCGATTGATTTGCCCGTGTGTGTCAGTGCTGCGCTATATCGTGGCGTGACGGATGCCGATAATGCCACTCGGCATGCACTCGCTGGCCATAATCTGGCACAAGGTTTTCGGCTGACAGGGCTGGGAGAACTGGCTGAGTATACGCTGGATGCAGATCGCGTGATTCACTTGTAATTTGGGTATCGAGAAACGCCGCATATGACTGACACTTCTAAGACTATTCTGGCCATCATCAGCCGCAGTCCGTTATCAGGGCAACATCTGTATGAGGCTGTGTCTGCACTCATGGTTTTAGCGACCTATGGGCAAGCCGTGCAATTGTTATTTATTGGCGATGCTGTGCAGTGCTTACAACAAGCCGCCGGCACAACCCATGATGCTGACCTTGCACCAGCGTTTAAATCAGTACAGGCGATGATCGAGAGTTTTGAGTTTTATGACTTATTGCCGGTTTGGGTCGGTGATCAGCCCATACCCACCCAACCGCTGGTGGATTGCGTTGCTGTCACACTCAATCAGGTCAATACCCAGCAATTTAAGGCGGTACTCACATGGTAAGCATTGATGGCACTCTGCATCTGTTGCTGGTTTCGCCACGCGATTGGCCGATCTATTTGACCGATTTAGCGCACATTTGGCAGCCACTAGACCAGCTACTATTGATGACTGCCGCAGTTCAAGGCCACTCGTCTGACATGCTACTGCCTTTTGCACAACAACGACCGATCGGTCTCTATCAACCCGATGCAGCACAGATGCAACGGATCACACCTCTGCCCAGCCATCTGCAATTGGTTTCAAGTGAGCTTTGGGCGACTTGGACGTTAGACTATATGCGCTGTATGACTTGGCGATCAGCATCACGATGAATATCCCACCACTCGACACTGACGGTCATCTCGTCAACCACCTCGACTGGACACCTGAAGTCGCACGCCAAATGGCGGTTCGCGATGGCCTGCAACTAAATGACCAGCATCTGATGATTTTGCAACAAGTGCGCGAGTTCTATCAGCGTTTTGAGCATGCACCAGCGACGCGGCCTTTGATTCGTTTTTTGGTGAAGCAGCTTGGCGACCAGATCAGTAACGCCCAACTCATGGCGGACTTCCAAACGGGATTGGTCGC
>JBBKWW010000152.1:0-12971 GCA_037969155.1 Moraxellaceae bacterium | reverse complement strand
TTAAGAGGCCGCAATCTGCATGATGAAATTAATCGAATTTTTAGTCCGCAATGGCAACAACAAATCCGCAAGCAGCAATCTGAGCAACGCTTAACGGCGATTTATCAAAAGCGCTTTGGCGCGGATTATGCACGCTTGCTGGAAACCCAACAGTGGATTGCAACACAACCGAACAAAGCCGAGATGCTGGCATTTTTAAGCAATCCAAACCCGTTTAAGGCGGTTTAAATGGCAGGGCTGTTGTTGGTCTATATGTCAACCGAATATATCCGGAAGCAACTCACATGCAGCTTTATTTTTTAGCATCCATCTTGTCACACGGCAGAAGATATGGCCTAATCGCTGGCACTATTGATAACACCGTGTCTATCAACGGGTATGTTGTACGAATCACGTTAGCACTAGTTAATCAAACATTTTTTCATATACGGGGAACACCAATGCAAGCTGTGAAAACGATCGCGACTGTCGCGGCGGCAACCATGATTATTCTCAGCTCAGGCTGTGCAACGATCATCAATGACAAAACCCAGAAACTGAACATTTCCACCAGTAATGGTGCAAAAGTCTCTGGTACATTTAATGGTCAGACCTTCGATGCGCCTGGCGTGGTTGAAGTCATTCGTGCGAATAAAGACGCAACAATCATTGTTAAACAAGACGGTTGTGCAGAGCAAACGATTGCCAACAAAAAAGTCGACACCGTGTTTTTCATGAACGTATTGTTAGGCGGTGGACTGGGTTCAACCACTGACTACGCCACTGAAAAAATGTGGAAATACGACGACAACCTCAGTATTAGCTGCAAGTAATTCAGCGTATGTCATGGTTTCAACTAGGAGGCGTGATCGCCTCCTTGTTGTTTATCTCGCTGGCCTATGCAGCGCCCGCGATACAGTTAGACACTCAAGCAGCCCCACATCCGGCAACACAACAAGCATTAGATAAACACTTAGACCAGCATCGAACTTGGCATGCCCTGTTACACCTTGACCAAGCGACACCACGCATTCAAGACCCGAACTTTTTATTGAGTCAACAGCACGGTTTCTCACCACAACAAGAACTGCTGCTGACGCTGCAAGCACTACTTGATCCAGCCACCGCAACACAGACTTATTGCCGTTTTCCGGCACGGGCAACGTGGCTTAGTCAACAGCTCAACATCCCACTGAATACCCCTGATTGTCCCGATCTCAATGAGTTTTTAGCGAAGGCACCGGCTGATCAAATCGATTTGGTTTACGCATCAGAAAACCTCTACTCTGCCTCTAGTATGATGGGACATGTGCTCCTAAAACTCTCAGGCATGAACGACCAAAATCGCTCAGTGGCACATGCTGTGTCGTTTTATACAGAAGTCAAAGGCTTTAACCTACCTAAGATTTTATATGACAGTGTCATCGTCGGTAAAAAAGGTTATTTTGCACTATCGCCATATGCAGAAAAACATCGCTATTACGCCGAAGGGGAGCAACGCAATATCTGGACGTATACGTTGAGGCTTGATCCTGAGCAGCGCAGGCTCATACAACTGCATTTGTGGGAGTTACGCCAAACACAGTTAAAATACTTTTTTCATACTTATAATTGCGCCACGTTTACCAACCTTATTTTGGCGATTGCGAATCACCCGACGCTCAGCGCATCGACAGGCTGGGTCAGTCCACTCGATACCGTGAAGCTCGTGCATGACGGCGATCTGATCGCCGCAACCACCATCACACCATCGAACCGCGCGATGGTGCGAATTCTCACAGAACAGCAGTCTTTCGGCTGGAAATCCAACTTTAAACAACAGCTACAACAGCAATCCGTCCCTGAGCAAACCGCTGGTCAAAGCACGCTAGACTATGTCAAGGTGCTGCTGTCGGCTCAATATTATGCACAGTATCTTACTGATCAACAAAAAATAACTACCGAACAGGCTCAGCAAATTGCGATCGCAAATGAGCAAAAAATAGCGCGCCTGATACCAGACTATCTGATTGATTTTTCGGAGTATAAGACCCCAGATCAGCAACCAAAAGATGCTCAGTTTTATGTCGGCCTTTCGAGCGAAGACCAACAGTACGCCATCAGATTAGGTGGGTTTGCAGCATCACATCGCTTAGAAGACGACAATCGACAGCACATGAGTGAAAGCCAACTGAGGATTGCGGATCTTGCAGTGTTAGTCGAAACAGAGCCTGAGCCTAGACTTCGTGTCGATCAGTTTTCACTGTACAACATGTCGTCTTATTTACCCTATGATCCGCTGACCGGCGGCCTGTCGGTAGCGTTTTCGATGGGCTATGATCCTTTATATGACGAGCATTTAGATAGGCGGCATGTTGCTCAGGTCAAAGGTGGTCTAGGGCTAAGTCACCAACCTTGGTCAGATTTGACGTTGTACACGATGGCGAATGCTGCCGTGGCATACAACCGGCGTGATCAGGGTTTTGGCTATATTGAGCCACAGATCGGCTTGATTCTAAACACCGTTTATGATGGCAAGACGCTAATCCAGCTCAGTCAGCATCATAGTCTAGCTGGACGGCAAGCCCGATACTTCGAGACCACAGTAACACAAGCCTTTCGGCTAAACCCTGAAATGAGTGTCGTATTCGATTATGCGCACTATTGGCAAAAAAACGACTCGCAAACCCGCTGGGGGGTGAGTCTTAAGCGGTTGTTTTAATCCACATACTGCGTCATTCGCCCATCACGAACAAAGCCCAGCAAGCTTAAATTGGCCTGCTGCGCCAAGCGAATCGCCAATCCGGTCGGGGCAGAAATCGCCGCCAACACTGGCAAGCCTGCCCGCGCGGTTTTTTGCACCAGCTCATATGACAAGCGCGAGGTCAGCAACAGCACGCCGAGTGGCGGCTCGGCCTGTAACAGTCGCCAGCCGAGTAACTTATCCAAGGCATTGTGCCGACCGACATCTTCAAACACTTGTAGCGCGTCGCCATACTGCAAACCTGCCGCATGTAGTGCCCCCGTTTGCTGATTCAGCGTCTGTTGCTGCGCCATCTGCGCAAAGGCCTGACTGATCTGCGCGGGATCAACTGGTACAGCCTGCCTAACCTGATCGGTAATCGGTACAATCTGCGGTGCCAGCGCCGCCAATGACTCGACCCCACACAAGCCACAACCACTACGCCCGACCAATTGCCGCCGCTGTTGTTTCAGCCGCGCAAAGCAGGCTGCCGCCAGCTCAATATGAACCAACACACCTAACTCACTCGGGACAACTTCGACCGCATAAATCTGACTCGCACGCTCGATAATCCCCTCACTGAGTGAAAACCCATAGGCCAACTCACGCAAATCCTGCGGGGTCGCCATCAGTACCACATGCGAGATACCGTTATAGACCAATGCAATCGGTACTTCTTCTGCGACGTTGACTGTGATTGGCTGCCAGTCTAGGCCATGTTGTGGCTCGAATTGGCACGCGGTCAGCATCTGAACGACTGAGATCGGCTCACGCATGCAGCAGACTCACAACACAGACTCATGCGAGAGCGTTAAGCGCACTGGGATCGATTTATACGCTGGTGTTTGGGCACGTGGCGTATGATGATGCAGCGGAATTAAGTCATTGGTTTCGGGGTAATAACTGGCAATACAGCCCGCAGGTAGATCAAATGGTTTGAGCTTAAAACCGGTCACCGTGCGTTCAGATGACCCAAATACCGAGGTTAAATCGATCAGTTGATCAACCTGCCAACCCAGTCGTGCAATCTCATCTGGATGCATAAAACACACGCGCCGCTCACCGTGGATATTGCGATAGCGATCATCTAAGGCATAAATCGTGGTGTTGTACTGATCATGACTGCGCACAGTGGTCAACATCCACAGATCATCCGCCAATGGCGTATGAATCGGCTGGCTTGGTGCAATAAACTGCGCTTTGGCAGTGCTGGTATGCCAGACATGATCACGGGCAGAATTACCCAAATAAAAGCCACGCTCTGCCCGCACCCGCTGGTTAAAATCCTCAAACCCCACAATCACCTGCGCGATCAGATCACGAATCCGATCATAATCCGCCACCAACGCCGCCCAATCGACGGGTTGATGGCTCAAAATCGGTGTTAGCGTCGCTTGCGCCAAGCCCGCCACAATCGCTGGCTCAGACCACAATTGATCAGAGGCAGGCGTATTACGACCACGCGACAGCATCACCCGACTCATCGAGTCCTCAGTGGTCACCGACTGCCAGCCGCTATCTTGCCAATCGGCTTCGGTACGTCCCAGACACGGCAAAATATAGGCTGACTGACCATGCACCACATGTGAACGGTTGAGCTTGGTAGAGATTTGCACAGTCAGTTTGGCATTTTGCAGTGCCTGATAGGTGTTTTGGGTATCGGGTGTGGCTGCGGCAAAATTCCCGCCTAATGCAATAAACGCTTGAATCGTACCGTCAGCCAAGCCCTTTAAGGTATCGACCACATCGACCCCGTGTTCACGCGGCATCGGCATGCTAAACACGTGCTCCAAGCGATCCAATAACGCCGCATCAGGTCGCTCATAGATCCCCATAGTGCGGTCGCCCTGCACGTTGGAGTGGCCACGAATCGGGGCAGCGCCTGCGCCTGTTTTGCCGATATTGCCACGCAGCAACAGCAGATTAACGATCATCTGTACGTTATCAATGCCGCGCTGATGCTGGGTAATGCCCATGCCCCACGTACAAATCGTGGCCTGACTCGCGCAATACACCTCGGCAATGTCGTCCAACTCCGCCCGCGACACGCCAGACCCCGCTTCGATGTCTGCCCACGACTGCGCATGGATCTGCGACTCAAACTCAGCAAAGCCACTGGTCTGGGTCTCGATAAATGTCCGATCTAGCACCGTACCCTGTTCCGCATCACGTGCTAAGACCGCTTTAATAATCCCCGTCAGTAACGCCGTATCACCGCCAATTTTGACCTGATACAAACGCATCGCAATCGGTAGCCCCTGACCAGTCAACATTTCCAGTGGGCTTTGTGGATTAGTAAAGGCTTCAAGTCCCGCTTCGCGCAGTGGATTAAACGCCAAAATCGGACAGCCGCGTTTGACCGCCTCATGCAGCGTGCCCATCATGCGCGGGTGATTGGTGGCAGGGTTTTGGCCAAAGATAAAAATCGCTTCAGCATGATCAAAATCATCGAGCGTAATCGTACCTTTACCAATGCCGATTTGTTGTTTTAAGCCGACGCTGGTTGCCTCGTGGCACATGTTGGAACAATCCGGCATGTTATTGGTGCCAAATGCCCGAATAAATAACTGATATAAAAACGCCGCTTCATTTGAGGTACGGCCAGAGGTATAAAATGTGGCGGCATTTGCACCAACTGACTCACGCAGCTCGCATAATTGGCTGCCAATTTCAGCCAATGCCTGCGCCCAACTGATCGGCACATAATGATCGGTCGCCGCATCATAACGCATCGGTTCCGTCAGACGACCTGCCCGCTCTAACTCATAATCTGACCAGCCACGCAACTCAGTCACCGTACGCTGGGCAAAAAAATCTGCGGTCACGCGCTGCGAAGTGGCTTCATTGGCAACGGCTTTGACACCATTTTCACAAAAATCAATCGCTTTATGGCTGCTCGAATCTGGCCACGCACAACCAGGGCAATCAAAGCCATCCGGTTGATTGGCATGTCGCATGCTCGCGCCACCTTTGAGCAAAGTACCTTGCTTCAGCAGACTTAATGCCGAACTACCCAATGCAGGCCAACCCCCAGCAGGGTGCGGATAGACTCTAATTTTTTTCATGGTTTTTTCCCAGTCAGGGTGATCGAGTCACGATTGATCAGAACGCAGCAGCAGCGCACGATCAAACCACATTGTACGCTGAATACTTCACCAAAACTGCACACTCAAGCTATGCTCCTCACAATCAATACTTGGTTTTGTCATCTGGTTATGCTCACAATACTACCTTCGAGTTGTGCGCACATGGGACAAGGAGATGAGCTTTGAATTTCCGATTCGAGTCTATATCGAAGATACCGATGCCGGCGGGATTGTCTATCACGCCAATCATTTAAAATTTTGTGAACGGGCGCGAACCGAATGGCTGCGCACCCAGCAAATTGAGCATTATCTAAAGGCAGGTGAATACTGCTTCGTGGTGCATCAACTGTCGATTGAGTATCATCAGCCCGCCTATATGGATGATTTGCTGTCGGTATCGATTGAGCCAATCGCTTGTAAATCTGCCTCTTTCAGCTTGCGGCAAGTGATCCGACGTGCTGAAATGCCGCTGGCAACTATCAGCGTGCGGCTGGCTTGTTTAAACTTACAGTTGCAGCCGCGACGCCTGCCTGAACAGATTCGTCTGCTACTACAGCAGCAGATCCGGCACGCGTTCTGCATGTAGTCTTGATGGCGTGCCGTTTTGCGGGCGCGATTTCTTTGTTTGATTAACTTTTGTTGTGATGATCTCCCATGCCGACCTCAATGAATCCAATTGACCTCATTCTTCATGCCAGCCTCGTGGTTAAACTGGTCATGATTTTATTGTTCGCCGCCTCCGTGTATGGCTGGTTTTTAATTGCCAAACTAGAACGCCTATTTAGACAAGCCGAGCAGCAAGACCAACACTTTGAAAAGGTATTTTGGTCAGGTGCGGATCTAAAAACCCTGTATCAAAACGCACAAACCAAACCAGATCGGCAAGGTTTAGAAGCGATTTTCTTTGATGGCTTTGCAGAATTTTTAAAACTACACCAAAAAAACGCCAGCAAAGAAGAAGTGATTCAAGGTACTGAGCGGATTTTACGCGTGGCACTGTCACGACAACAGATCCGACTGGAGCAAGGCGCACCGGTATTGGCCAGTATTGGCTCAGTGGCACCATATATCGGCTTATTTGGTACAGTCTGGGGCATCATGAATTCGTTTATTGGCCTGTCACAAACCCAACAAGCCACCCTCGCCACCGTCGCGCCGGGTATTGCTGAAGCCTTGATCGCCACGGCAATTGGTCTATTTGCCGCCATCCCTGCGGTACTCGCCTATAACCGTTACAGCTCCCGCGCCGACGCCGTGTATCAGCATCGAGTGTTGTTTGCTGAAGAAATGACCGCGCTGCTGCAACGCGAGGCCAGCTAATATGCCGCTTTCCAATAGCCCATTTCAGCGCATCAAAAAACCGCTCGCCAGTGACATGAACGTCGTGCCCTATATCGACGTCATGCTGGTGCTGCTGGTGATTTTTATGGTCACTGCCCCAATGCTGACCACGGGGCTAACCGTCGACTTGCCTAAAGCTGAAACCAGCGCGTTATCGGTCGCCCAGCAACAACCCGCGATTGTGACCCTTCAAGCCGATCAGCACTACTTCCTAAAACTCGGTGCAGCGGATGATCAAGCCATGAGTCTGCAAGAGCTGCAAGCTTTACTCAGTGCAGAACAAAGTAAAAATCCTGCGCTGACCGTGCTGATTAATGGCGACCAAAACGTGCCATACGGTGAGATTGTCCGACTGATGGCAGGGCTGCAAAGCGCTGGTCTACAACAAGTCGGTTTAATCACCGAAACCCCAGCGGGGCAGTAACCGGCGATGATCCCTAGCTCAAACCGACGCCCACTCACCAGCTTACGGCCGATTAGCGACAGCAATCGCATGCCGCTGCTGTTTACCCTCGGCCTGCATACTGTGTTGTTGGCAGGCTTACTGCTCGTGCGTACACCGACGCCTGAACAACCTAAACATATTCAAGCGATTTTAATTCCTGCTTCCGAGGTTAATCCACCGACTGCTACCGCAGAACCCGTCGAATCAGCACCGACTGGCTCAACACCGACTGAACCCACACAGCCACCTAGCGCTGCCGAACCAGCGCCGCCTGTAGCAATCGACAATAGCGTGGCCGTTCGACAAGCGCAGGCCGCAGAAAAAACACGAGCCGAACAGCGACAGGCTGAGCGGCAAGCCAAACGCGATGCCGACCGTAAAGCCCAAGCCGATGCGCAAGCTAAACGTGACGATGACCGCAAAGCGCAAGCCGATACGCAAGCCAAACGCGATGCCGACCGCAAAGCTCAAGCCGATACGCAAGCCAAACGCGATGCCGACCGCAAAGCACAAGCCGATGCACAAGCCAAACGTGATGCCGACCGCAAAGCCCAAGCCGATACGCAAGCCAAACGCGATGCCGACCGCAAAGCCCAAGCCGATACGCAAGCCAAACGCGACGATGACCGCAAAGCACAAGCCGATGCACAAGCCAAACGTGATGCCGACCGTAAAGCCCAAGCCGATGCACAAGCCAAACGCGATGCCGACCGCAAAGCACAAGCCGATGCACAAGCCAAGCGCGACGATGACCGCAAAGCACAAGCCGATGCACAAGCCAAACGTGATGCCGACCGCAAAGCCCAAGCCGATGCGCAAGCCAAACGCGATGCCGACCGTAAAGCACAAGCCGATGCACAAGCCAAACGTGACGATGACCGTAAGGCCCAGCAGGAGGCAGAAGATAAACGTGACGCCGAAAACAAAGCACGGCAAGCGGCTGAGGCCGAAAAACGTGCCCAGCAAGAAGAGCGGCAACGGCAAGCCCGTGAACGTCAGGCAATGACGGGTAAATTTACCAATGAAATCCAGCGCAAAGTCAGCAACAACTGGCGCGGTGCGCAAGACAATAGCTTTGCCGCTTCAGCACGCATCACCATGGATTCTAGCGGAAAAGTCCTCTCCGTCATCATCACCAAAAAAAGTGGGGACGACCAAGCCGATGCACAGCTCAAGGCCGCGATTGAACGCGCCAGCCCGCTGCCTGTTCCTGACGATGCTGAAGTGTTTCGAGACAACTTCAGATCGCTCACCTTGAATTTTAGATCGGAGTAGCCTTATGAAACTCAACCTGCTTGCCCTTGCATTTGCCACTGTGCTTGGCGGTATCTCTGTTGGTTTGCCGGTGACTGCTCACGCTGAGTTGCAAATTGAGATCGCCAAATCCTTCGCCGAAGCACCTAAAGTAGCGATTGTGCCATTTGAAGGCGATCAAATTTTACAGCCCATCATCACCGCCAACCTGAATCGCTCAGGCCAACTGACCAGTGCCAGCAATCTGCCTGAACGCCCCACCCGCACCCAAGACATTAATCTCGCTGCATGGCAAGCAGCGGGTGTCCCCTATGTGGTGATCGGACGCGTCAGTGCGATGCCTTCTGGTGGTGTAGAAGTACAGTTTGAGCTGATGGACATCAACAAAAACACCCGTCTGCTCGGTGAAAAAATCAATGTTCCTGCCAATCGCATGCGTGAAGCAGCACATCTGATCTCAGATAAAATCTATCAAGCCTTGACGGGCGTTGCGGGCGACTTTTCGGGGCGCATCGCCTATGTACTACGCGAACGCAAGAATGCAAAACCTTTCTTTACATTACAAATTGCTGACTCTGACGGTCAACAGCCACGCACCGTGTTAGAGTCCGTCGAACCGATTTTGTCACCGACGTGGACACCGGATGGCCGTAAACTCGCTTATGTGTCGTTTGAAACAGGTCGCCCTGCTATTTATATGCAAGATCTGGCCACCGGTGAACGCGAGACTTTGGCGCAGTTTAAGGGTCTTAATGGTGCACCATCATTTTCACCAGATGGCAAACAAATGTTGCTGACCTCTTCCAAAGACGGTAATCCTGAGATTTACCTGATGGACTTGTCCAACAAGCGATTGCAACAGATGACCAATGACAGCGCGATTGACACTGAAGCGCGTTTTGCACCCGATGGAAAATCGTTTGTATTTACCTCTGACCGTGGCGGCACACCACAGATTTATCGCTATAGCTTCGACAACAATCAAGTTAAACGACTCACCTTTAATGGGCGTTTTAATGCGAGAGGAAGCTTAAGCAAAGATGGGCAGTCACTCGCCTTGGTGCATCGCCAGTCAGGGCAGCAGTATCAAGTCGGGATTATGGATCTGGCCTCAGGAGTCATCAGTATTTTGACCCCGACGCCACTAGATGAGTCACCCAGTTTTTCACCCAACGGACAAATGGTGGTGTATGCCACCCGTGAACGTGGGCGCGGCATGTTGGCTATTATGTCCACCGATGGTCGATTTCGGATGAATCTGCCCAGTCAGTCCGGTGAGGTACGTGAGCCAGCGTGGGCACCGACGCTACGCTAAGCGAACCGATGATAGAAGTTTGGCACTGTTTTCGCATGTTAGACCATGAACTGTGCCACGTAGATTCCCCTGTAACAGCACTCTGATCAGTGCTGTTCATTAAATCGTCAGCATCCTCGCAGATCATCATCTGTGACCTTCACAACCGGAGTATTTTTGATGAATTATAGCCAAATTTTACTGATCCCAAGCTTGGCAGTGGCTATCGCACTAACCGGCTGCGCCAGTAAAAAACCCGCCACCACAGCAGCCGGAACAGGCACTGTGACCTCTAATAGTGGCACTACAGGCGCGAATACCTCTGGCGCTGGCTCGACCACTGGCCTATCTGGTGCAGAACTCGAAGCCGCCAACGCTGCCAATGCCGCCGCCGCCGCCTTACGCACTGCACTGACCACCCGTGTGGTCAACTTCGACTATGACAGCAGCCAATTATCACAAAAAGACTTTGCGACGCTGAACGCCCACGCACGCTATCTGGCACAAACCAACGGCGCAAAAGTAACACTCGCAGGTCATACCGATGAGCGTGGCACGCGTGAGTACAACATGGCACTCGGTGAGCGACGTGCACTTGCCGTACAGACCTTCTTCTTAACCAATGGGGTCTCACAAAGCCAGCTTGACACGGTCAGCTACGGCAAAGAAGTCCCTGTGAATGAAATGACCAGCGAAAGCGCATGGGCAGAAAACCGCCGTGTTGAAATCAAATACGACGCAATGCCACCTACCCCGTAAGCACGGACTGACCGAACCACAACAAAAACGGAGCAATCATTGCTCCGTTTTTTTGATTGACGCTGACAGAAGGCTTAGCGACCCAACATCTCGCGGGCGACCACCTCTTTCATGATTTCATTGGTGCCGCCATAAATCCGCTGAATCCGTGCATCGACATAGAAGCGCGAAATCGGATACTCCGTCATATAGCCATAACCACCGAACAATTGCAGCAAATCATCGGCAACTTTACACTGAATATCAGTGGCATAGGATTTAACCGCAGAGGCAGTCGCAGGATCCAACTTGCCGGCCATGTATTGCTCAATGCACTGATTGACAAACGCTTGGGTCGCCAAAGCTTCGATTTTGGCTTGCGCCAACACAAAGCGGCTGTTTTGGAATTTACCAATCGCTTGGCCAAACGCTTGACGTTCGCCAACATATTTGACGGTGATATCAATACAACCCAAGATTGCACCAATCGCAGTCACCGCAATGCCCAGACGCTCACGCGGCAGCTCATTCATCAGGTAGGCAAAGCCATTGCCCGCCTCGCCCAAGATCTGATCGGCCGGTACTTTAACATCGGTAAAAAACAGCTCTGAAGTATCTTGCGAATGCAGGCCGATTTTGTCCAGATTAGTGCCTTTACCAAAGCCTTCAAGATGCGTATCGACCAGCAACAGTGACACGCCTTTGGCACGCGCGGCTGGATCGGTTTTGGCCGCCAAAATCACCAAATCGGCATGCTGACCATTTGAAATAAAGGTCTTAGAGCCGTTGAGTAGATAGTGATCGCCCTGCAAAATCGCATTGGTGCGCATCGCTTGCAAATCAGAACCCGCGCCTGGCTCAGTCATGCCAATCGCACCGACCACTTCACCCGTCACCATGCGCGGAATCCACTGCTGTTTTTGTGCTTCATTGGCAATGTGTAAAATGTACGGCGCACAAATCTCAGAATGCACCGAAATCGCAGTGGATAGCGAACCATAACCTGCCCGCGCTGATTCTTCGACCAGCATCATCGAGTAATTGGTCGGTACGCCGTAGCCGCCGTATTCCTCTGGCATATCCACGCACAAGAAGCCGTTTTCACCCAATTGCGTCCAAACGCTACGCGGCATAATGCCAGTTTTTTCCCATTGCTCGTAATGCGGAGCGATTTGCTCGGCAAGGAAACGGCGGAAGTTGTCACGGAATAATTCAAGATCAGCATCATGAGCAAGCATGGCGGGTGTCCTTTGGTTGGATAAAGGTCAAAAAGGGAAACAAGACAAATATACAGTCGTGCAGGATTATAGGCCATTGATCGCTTATGATAAACCACTATGCAAACCGACCCTCTCTCTGTCCTGTCCCTGTTCTCGAGGAAATCTACATGTCCAATCGGCCAAAACCGCAAACCAACCAGTACAAAACCGTTGAGCATCCGTTTGCGCAGTACGTGCGCATCTTGGGCAAAGGCAAACGCGGCTCACGCTCACTGACCTTCGCTGAGGCACAGCATGCGTTTGGGCTGATTTTGGATGGTGAGGTGTTGGATGTGCAGTTGGGTGCGTTTTTGATGCTGTTACGGGTCAAAGAAGAGTCGGTCGAGGAGTTGGCAGGCTTTGTTACCGCGACCCGCGAGCGGCTGAATCTGCCAGATTTGCAGGTGGATTTGGATTGGTCGAGCTACGCGGGTAAGCGTAAGCATTACCCTTGGTTTTTGTTGGCGGCGTTACTACTGGCCAAATCTGGGGTGCGCGTGGTCATGCACGGCGCGGCCGGTCATACCTTAAATCGCTTATATACCGAGGATGTGTTGCCACAGCTGGGGCATCCGATCTGTCACTCTGGCGCACAGGTTGCCGATGAGCTGGCGCGTTGTAACTTTGCTTATCTGCCGCTGTCGGTGATGTCACCGGTACTCGGTGAGGTGATCGAGTTGCGCAATGTGATGGGCTTGCGCTCGCCAGTGCATACCCTGTCACGCTTGATCAATCCGTTTAATGCAGGCACGACGTTGCAGTCGATTTTTCATCCAGCCTATCGTGCGTCGCATCAGCAGGCGGCATTACAGCTCGGCTACCAAAACGGCATGGTGATCAAGGGTGAAGGCGG
>JBBKWW010000151.1:0-14954 GCA_037969155.1 Moraxellaceae bacterium | reverse complement strand
GTGCTGCGGGCAGTTTGCCACCGATTCGCAGCACATTGGTTGCACCTGGATTCGCCGATCCCATGCTGCGTGGATCAGGCAGTCTAAACAGCTTGCAAATCGGAATCGCCGCACACACTGAGCCGAGTAAATAAGCCGCGACTAACAATATACTGAAACTGACCCACATTGACATGAAGCATCATCACCGCTAAAACCTTGCCAAGGTTGGCATCGCTGCGCCACACTTGCAAGCAGTTCAGGTTAAACTGTCCGCATCTTTAAGTGAGAAGCCTATCGTGGGAAAACCAGCGCGTGGATAAAGTACGGATTGAACGTCTACAGGTACAGGCGGTAGTGGGCGTGTTTGCGTGGGAACGTCAGATTGAGCAGCCGTTGCTGGTCGATGTGCAACTACAAGTTGATACCCGCCAAGCGGCACTGACTGATGAGTTACAGTACGCGGTCAACTATCAAGCCGTGTCGGAGCGGATTACCGCAGTGATTCAGGCGCGGCAGGCCAAGCTGATCGAAACACTGGCCAATCTGGTGGCCGAGACGATTTTGACGGAGTTTAGTTTGGTGCAGCACATCAGCTTGACGATTCGTAAACCATTGGCCGTGACTGCGACTGCTGCGGTTGGGGTGTCGATTGAACGGAGTCGCGATGATTTACGCACTCGCCTTGGGCACTAATACTGATCATGCCGCCGCGCTACAGCAAGTCCATGCAGCACTTGAGCAATTGGGTGGTTGTCGTTATTCGGCGGTGTATGAGCTGCCTGATCGGGCAGGACGAGCGCATCTGCTGTATTGGAATCAGGCGGTGCTACTTGAAGCTCACGGTTTAGACCGTGAGGCGTTATTGGTTATCCTCGATCAGATTGAGCAAGGCTGTGGCCGGATTCGTCCCTCACAATATGTGCGGATGGATATTGATTTGATCGGGGTGGGCCAGCACGTGGCGACGTTGCAGGTGGTCAGCGAACGCCTGCCATTACCTGCCGATGTCTATCTGCCGATGCTCGCCTTGTGGCCAGAGTGTCCTCAGCCGAGTGCTGAGTCCATGCAGCACAGCACACCACTAGGGTCTGTTGGCGTTTGAGCCACGGCCGCGACACTGGCTGTTTTTGAGGGGATACAAGGCGTGACTCGTGAGGCTTAGTCGTTCTAAGCAAGCGAAGCACAACGCAGTAGCCCCCAAAAACTGCCGTGTCCCTTCGGGTTGCTGGCAAAATACTGCCATACCTCGTTGCCACATTGGCAAAGGGAATGACCATTTGCTGCATGTGTCGCCTTGTCTGTCAGCATTTTGCCTTGCAACGCGGTTCGCGTGCGAAACGTCAACAGACCCTAATCACACTGCACTCAAAAAACCGACCACATTGCTGGTCGGTTTTTTTTTCAGAATTCAGTACGCAGCCGTATAATTACAGCTTCACTACTTGCAAAAACATAAAAAAAACGTATTGTCATAGTCAGATATTTGCCCGATCTCAGCGGCTTTAGCACATTTTTTGGAGTATGCATGAAACTCGATAAACTGCCAGAAACCATTGACCCCAGTTTAAACTTGGAACAAGTCCGACAAGAATGTCGTCGCTTGGTCAAGAAGCGCTCGTTTATTTCTGCTGGCGTTGCTGCTGTTCCGGTACCATTTTTTGATGTGGTCATTGATGCAGGCATTTTGAGCCAGTTGCTACCCTATATCAGTGAGCAATTTGGATTAGCACCTGAGCGGATGGCCGCGTTTGATCTAAAAACCCGTGATATTCACTGGACTGAGATGCGTGCACGCGGTACTGAGTTTGTTGGTTTGGTCGCCACACGCAGCGTGGTGCGCAGATCGATTCAAGGCTTAGGCGGTAAAATTGTCTCCAAACAAGTGGTGAAATTTATCCCGCTCGGTGGACAATTGGTCGCCGCCAGCATGGGTTACTTTGTCATGCGTAAAGTCGCGTTTGACCATATCGACGAATGCTATCGACTGGCCAAACAAATTCAAGACACACACCGCGCTGCACAGACCGTCGGCGGTTCAGCACGTCCGGTCTGAGCCTAATTGAGTCCGTTGCCAAGGGCTACAGCTCCTGTTTTAAATGCCGAATCAGCCCCTGCAACACCGCCAGTCGTGCGGTGTATTTGTCGTTGGTCGCCACCACCACCCATGGCGCGTGAGCGTGATCGGTGCGCGTCAATAAATCCGCAGCCGCTTGCACATACTCATCCCAACGCTCACGATTGCGCCAATCATCATCGGTCAGCTTAAACCGTTTATGTGGCGTGTCTTTGCGGGCGTTAAAGCGCAATAACTGCTCATCGTTATCAATCGACAACCAAAACTTAATCACAATCGCACCAGCATCGGTGAGATTGCGCTCAAAGTGGTTAATTTCAGTGTAGGCTCGCTGCCAATCAACTGGGGTGACGAGCTGCTCAACACGCTCTACCAATACACGGCCATACCACGACCGATCAAAAATCGCCATGCCTGTACGCGGAGGTAAACGTCGCCAAAACCGCCATAAATACGGGTGACGTAACTCATGGGCTTCCGGCGCTCCAATACAATGAATTTGATATTCACGCGGATCAAGCTGAGCCACAACTCGTCGGATCGACCCGCCTTTACCTGCTGCATCCATCCCTTCAAACACCACAATCACCGGCCGCTCACCACGCTTGCGTAATAAGTCTGTCACCTCGGTTTGTAGTTGTTTACGCTGCTGCTTGTACTGTTCTTTTTTTAAGATTTGGCGATCAGGTGCCTGTAACACTGGCGGCACAGCACTCGGCTGCCACTGATCGGCTGGCCGTTTTCGCGGCAAACGCGGGGCGTTCAATCCTTTTAATACCTGCTGTGCAAAAACCAGATTCCGCGTATCAGCATCCTCACCGTCTATGATGAGCCAATCTTTGCTGAGTTGCTGCCGCAAGCCTTGCAACTTTTCATACTCCGCACGGTCACGCCAATCCAGACCATGTAATTTTTGCCACTTTAATAAACTTGGCTCAATATCGTTTAAACGCTGTTGCAGTGTGCCCCACGATAAATCAAACCAGCATTTAACCAGCGTAACCCCCTCTTGTTGTAAGTACTGCTCAAAGGCTTGAATTTCCAGTAACTGCTGCTTAAAATCATCCGCAGAGATGCGCTTCTCTTTAGCCGCTAATCGTGCCGAAAATAAGTCCCCATACCAATTGCCAAATAACACGTTTAACGTGCCACGCTCTGGAATATCGGTAATATACGGCTGCCAAAATGGCCGCTGCCAATCCTGTACTCGGGGGAGGTGTGCATTCACTTGCAGCAATCGTGGGTCTGCCCATTCGCGCAGTTGCGTCACAGCTTCGCCTTTGCCAGCCAACTCAATGCCACTGACCAGCACCAAGACACTGCGGCCATTTGAGGATTTTGCAGTGCTTTTTAAGGCATATTGTGCCTCGATTAACGCTAAGCGTAAGCTATGCTCGGTATCATTCGGTGTTGTTCCGGTCATCTTATCCTCCTGTTTGGCTTAATCATCGCCGCAAAATCGAGTATGCTTGCTCAATGTTTATTTTGGCTAGTAAAATCTGTATGTCTGCATTTGATGCCCTTAAGTCACAGCTCGCCCACTATCGTGCGTTAGAACATCACCAAAATCCCGCACTCGCGACCCAACTGCTCGCAGTACAAGCATGGCAAAAGACCCGCTTGCAGCATACGCATCACGTACTGTTTACCCAGCCTCAACATCAACTGATGGCGGCTTATTTTTTGAATCGCCTCTATGGTGGCGCTGACTTTGCGATTTTGGCGGATCAATTCGATCAAGTGCTACTAAAAGCCCATAAAATAGAGAAAATTGTACCTGCCAGTGCGGTCTATACTGGCGCACTCGGGATTGAACTGGCCGTACTGGCAATTGAACTCGATGAGCAACTGGCCAAGCTGCTACTGACGCAACACGTCACGCACATCACCGACGACATCATGCTGACCGCCTACCTGACCGCTGATCAAGCTGAACGCCGCCAACATCAAATGGCCTTGCTGAATGCGCTGGGCTTGAAGCTCGATAAATATGTTCGCTCACGGATGATTCATGCCGCCTTTAAAATGGCAAAAGGCACGGCGTACAAGCACAATTTTGCACCCGTCTATGAGTTTACCGCTGAAGGCTTTGCCGCGATGAAGTCACTTGATTCAGCAGAGCATTTTATTCAAATATTTACCCGTGCAGAATGTGAGATTATTCAGCGTGTACACAGCCAGCAAGCAGATCCTTTTACGCGCTTAGCAACCTCTGAACGGGCTGTTTCATAGATATTCTTTGACCCTTGTACAACTTTTGATTGGAGCGACTTGTTATGACCGACCCTAAACCGCTTGACTCGTCTGCCCCTGTGTCAGATCTATCAACCAGCAACACAACCAGCCAACCGACCAATCCGTCAGTGTTTCAAAAAAACGCCCTACCGCAAGGTACGGCACAAGGCCAGCAGCAACCCATCGACGCCACGACACAGAGCAACACAAACACCACACACTTTGGCTATAAAACCGTCGCCACTGCGGAAAAACAGCAAAAAGTCGCTGAGGTTTTTCATTCGGTCGCTGCCAAATATGACCTGATGAATGACCTGATGTCATTTGGGGTACATCGCCTGTGGAAACGCTTTACCATTACCTTGTCAGGGGTGCGGCGTGGACAGCATGTGCTGGATATCGCGGGTGGCACTGGAGATTTGGCAAAAGCCTTTAGCCGCGAGGTCGGTAAAACAGGGCGTGTGGTCCTGTCAGATATTAATGAGTCGATGTTGAATGTCGGTCGTGATCGTTTGTTAGATGCAGGTTGTACCAACGTCGAGTTTGTATTGGCAAATGCCGAGACGTTGACACCCTTTGCAGACGAATCATTTGACTTATTAACCATCAGTTTTGGTCTACGCAATGTCACGGATAAAGACGCTGCACTGCGCGCCATGTATCGCGTCCTCAAGCCGGGTGGCCGTTTACTGATCCTTGAGTTCTCCAAACCAGTATTTGAACCCCTCTCTAAACTCTATGACTTGTATTCATTTACTGCACTGCCCATCATGGGCAAGCTGATCGCCAACGACTCTGAAAGCTATCGCTATCTCGCCGAGTCGATTCGCATGCACCCCGACCAACGCACCTTAAAACAAATGATGCAGCAGGCAGGTTTTCAAAGTTGCGACTATCACAATATGACGGGCGGGATTGTTGCGTTACATCGCGGCTTTAAATAAGCTGCCGCTTGGCTTGGGGATTTCGATCAAAAAACCCAAGCCTGCTACCGACTCCCGCACAAGGATACCGTCATGTTCGCAACGTTGGCACTGGGTGCATTTGAAAGCCTGATCAATGACTGGATTGACTTAGATGCCGCGACACGGCAGGGTCTAAATCAGCTCACAGGTAAAGCCTTGCGGGTGGTGATTGATACCCCGCACCTATCGGTCGATGTGGTGTTTGATCTCGACCGTATTCGACTGAGCCCAACCCCCGTCGGCATGGATGATCAGCCGGCCAATAGCGTGTTTGAGCAGCGTGTTTGTGATTTAAAGCTGACCCCTTCACGCGCCAATACCACACTACATGTGCCGAATTTGATTGCATTAGCACGGCTATTCGGAGCGACGCCTGGCACGACCGGTAACCTACCGGTGCAAGGCGAGCTGGCGGTACTTCAGCACGTCCAACAGGTGATGGCACAGGCTGAGCCGGATATCAGTGCTAAACTGGCGCCATGGATTGGTGATAGTTTGGCGCATCAAGTCGCACAACTACTCAGTCAAGGCAAACAGGCGATCAGCCAAACTGGTCAGCGGCTGTTTGAACATGCAGAAGACAGCCTGACACAAGAGAACACCCTGCTAGCGCCGCGTTGGCAAGCGGAGCGATTTATCGATGGTGTGCGTGATCTACGCAATGACATCGAGCGACTACAAGCCAGATTACGCCAACTACCGCCCGAGTCCAGTGCTGAGTCTCAGGCAGATGCCACCCTGCCACCCCACTGATTATTTTTACTAATCGTTTATTTTGGAGTCACACGCCACCATGATCCCGCATCCTTCTCGCCTGCTGGAGCTGTGGCGTATCGCCGCTCATTACCGCTTAGACACGCTGTTCCCGAAGGAGCAACTGCCTGCACGGGCAACTCCGTTGCTCCGGGTGATTGCCCTGCATCCAGCTGCATGGAATAGTAAAGCCGCCGAAGATCCTATGCGGCTCAAACGCGCACTCGAAGACATGGGGCCTTTATTTGTCAAACTAGGACAACTACTCTCGACCCGTCGCGACCTGATTACGCCAGACCTATTGGCACAATTGGTGCATTTACAAGATCGGGTCACGCCGTTTGAAGCCAGTGTCGCGCGACAACGAGTCGCTGAATCACTCGGTGCGAGTCTAGAGACGCTATTTGCACGCTTTGATGATCTGCCACTCGCTGCGGCCTCAATTGCTCAAGTCCACACCGCTGCCTTGCATGACGGACGTGAGGTGGTGGTTAAGATCGTACGCCCAGACATTCGGGCGCAGATCCTGCAAGACTTTGATCTTTTGGCATGGCTGGCACAGTGGCTAGAAGCACGGGTTGAGGCGGCACGTGCCTTCCATCTCCAACAGATTGTCGGTGACTATCGGCAAGTTATTTTAAATGAGCTTGATCTGAGCTTAGAAGCTGCCAATACACGACAACTGCGGCAAAACTTCCTTGGCTCCCAAATGATGTATGTGCCGGAAGTGTACACCGATAGCAAAGATGTCTTGGTGGCTGAGCGGATTACAGGCGTGCCCGTGTCTGATCTCGCCACTTTTGAACAACTGGGCATGGATCGAGCACAGTTGGGTGAGCTGGGTTTAACGATATTTTTCACTCAAGTGTTCCGTGATAATTTTTTTCATGCGGACATGCATCCTGGCAATGTCTTCGTCGAAACCATTAACCCCGCGCAACCTCGGTTTATTGCACTCGATTGCGCGATTATGGGTGAGCTGTCAGACACTGATCGGCTGACCGTGGCACGCATGCTGCTGTCGGTGATGCACAGTAACTTTAGCCAACTGATTCAAGTGCTGCATCAAGCCGGTTGGATTCCACCGAACACCGATCAGGCGGCGTTATCACGTGAAATGCGGCGAGTGGTTGGCCCTATGGTTTCCAAGCCAATGGATCAACTGGATTTTGCAGGTATTTTAATCGAGGTGATGGATATTGCCCGCAGATTTCATCTCGAAATTCCACCGCAACTCATGTTACTGCTGAAAACCCTAGTGCATGTCGAAGGTCTAGGCCGTGATCTGTATCCACAATTGGACATTTGGAAGCTGGCCAAACCGATCTTAACTGAGTGGGTCGGCCAACAGATGAACCCTGCCAAAGCCTTAAAAGAATTTGGGCAGCAACTGCCTGGCTTGTTGATGGGTGTCACGGACTTACCCGCACTGATTACTGACAGTCTGCATGGACTGCGTCAACAAACCACATGGCATGATCGGCAATGGCGCGAGTTACAACAACTGCGCATGCAGATTGAACAACAACGGCGACTGGATTGGCTGGCAGCGGGCGGCTTGATTGGCAGTCTCACGCTGGCGACCCAAGTCGCGTGGCCAATTGCGGTGGTGTTATTTATACTTGCAGCACTCACCGTATTGTGGCGCGTGGCGAGCTAATTTGGCAGCCTATATTTTGAGGTTAAAGGGCTGCCTGACAGCCCTTTATCCTTAACCATGCATCGGCTATTTCTTATCTCGCTCAAGTGCGCTTGGATAACACGGCGTTACAGTTGCAGTCACTGTGCCTTGTTGCTTTTTCCGAGCATCGACATAGATCTGTTTCTGTGCATCGGTCAAGCCTGTGGTGTCATAGAACGCCAGATACGCATTATAAATATGCCCCCATTTTGCCGCGTCTTGTCCGTCTGATTCGGTCTCTGCGGTACTGGAGTCGGTGATATTGATGGTTGGTACTGTGCTATTACTCAGCGTACCCGCAACGTTGATTTTCACCCGTGGCGTGGCGGCCAATGAGGCAATCTGTAACCCATCATGTACCCCGAAGATATTACCCGAGAACAACATGGTCGGCCCGATAAACAAATCATCAGGGTTGGTACCAGTATAGGCAGCACGCACTGTGCCGACTCGATACTCTTGTACGCCTTCCGCATCCTTTAGCGTCACAGGATTGACCGCCGCACAGTTACCTGCCGCGCCGAGCGGATCACTCCCAGCAGCAAAATCACTGATGATATTGCCACTTTCTAAAATCGTCACACTCAAATCTGGCAAATCAGTACAACCGCCTTGCGGGCAGCCTTCTTGCACTGTTCCATAGCGAAAGCGCAGTGTGGCATGTAGTGGGAAGATAGAACGCTGGCCGACCTGAACTGTGTCTGGCGTGCGCCATACCGTACGGTCAAAGAAACTGTTCACACTGGCCACTTTACTGATGGTCGCAGTGCCTTTGATTTCCGGTAAATTCTCAACCGTGCCATCAGGTTTTGGAATCGCAACTGCCCGTTGAATCCAGCGGCCAATAATACCCGCTGCTGGCTCATTTGTATCCGTGGTGAAATTTTCGTAAAGTTTACGACTGCCCACCATTGAGTAGTTACGCAACAGACGGCCTTCATTAAAATCGACGATTTTGGCAGGTGTACTCACACTGCGCCATTGCCACTGACCATTGACTTGATCAGTGATCGGATCGAAGCCACCCAGCGTATTGGCGGGACGCAGCTTATCAAAGCTATTTTGGCGGTACAGGTTATAGATCCCTTCTGAGGTGCTGGCACGACCCGTCCACTGCATCGCCTGCCCGACATGTGCGCCATCACGATCCACTAGTCCGTACAATGCCATGGTACTGCGTAGTAAGCCGCTATTAGAGGACTGATTATCAGGCGCGGCTTCACCCTCGATGCCTAGGCGCAGGTCATTGATTTGAGTGTTACCAGTCAAGCCATCCAACGCAGGTGTCCCCCCCAGCTGACTGGGAAGCGTAATCGCAGGTGTCCCAAAATAGACACCGGTTTTAATCACTTTAAGCGTGGTCAACAGGCGTGCTTGCGCCTGTTCAGGGCTGATCAGTGTACGATTGGTCGCCTCTAAAAATGGCAACAACTTGGTAGCGAATTGATCAGAACCAAATGTGATAGCCAAGACATCCTCAGTCAGTACATCCAACTGATCTTTGAGCTGATCGGTCACTCTGATCCGATTGACTGGTGCAGTCGCTATAAAGGGTTCAAGCTCGACTCCAGCGGCATCTCGCTCACGCAACGCTTGTAAAAAACGGGCGATATTAATCGCTGTTACCGCATTTGGACTGCTTAATTGAGTCACGTCGGCACGGTTAGTCACCAAGTCAAGCGGGGTGATGCGTAGAATCGATTGTCCTGCGGGCTGAACCAACACATTACCCAGTACCACACGACGGAGGCTCTTGGTGGATTGTAGGTAGAATTCGACTCTAGAATTAGAAGGACAAACTGCAACCCCCCGCTCATCAGTGACATTCACCACTGAACCACAGCTATAATTAAGATTGATCACTGGATCATCAACAAACTCAATCTGAATGCAGTTCAGTTCGTTGTTACACGTTGTACGGGTGGATGGGTCAGTTCCGCCAGCGCTGCTATTAATCGTATTACTCGCACCACTACAAGCTGCCAGACCTGCCGCCAATAGACTTACCGTAAAAACTCTTTTAACCAACGTGTTATTGTCCATCTTAGTCATTCCATTCGATTAAGGTGCGGCCAAACGCAACGGGGTCAGGCGTAGCTGTCCACGATCCGCCAGCGTTTCACCACTCAGCTCGGCAGCTTCTACCAGCGGGGTGAGTAATAGATAACGTGCATCTTTCGGGACATGTAGATGTCCCTGTAGTGCAGATTGTTGTAGCCATGTTGCTGTGGTTTTGGACTGGTAAAAACTCGCCACCCCCTCCAAAACACAGCCACGTTGATCTAAAAAAATCGGTAAAGGCCAGTAATAGCTCGGTCGCCGACTGGTCGTGGTATACGACATCAGATGAATATTCAGTAGCGATGGCTCGAGTTCCGCCAACACAAACTCAAACTTGGGCTGAAAACCCGGCTTCGGCCAGAAGTCCACCGGCTTATCGTTCAGCGGTTTAGCCGTTTTAAGCTGTACGGCAGACAAGCACTGTTGATTGGTTAACGCCACCAATGCAGCCGCAGTCAACCGACGATAGCTTTCGGCTAGATTCACGGCTTGAGGACGCTCAAACTGTGGCGTAAAGCTACTCAGCTTCACCCCTGATTCACGCTCCATCACCTGTGTACCACCCAAACCATCCGGCAGACTATAGAACCGCTTGCGACCCTCAAGATTAAACTCGCGCTGCTCTAGATAAGCCGTATCTACATATTGCTGACCACCAAACTCAAAAAACGGCGACGATGCTGATTCTGGCACATCCGCCTCAGTGGGCATTACTACATCTGTTACAGAAGTATCTGGTGGCGTAGCATTCTGCACAGCGCTGGCTAATACTGATTGCTTGACTGTGAGTGGCGGCGATACAGAAGACGGCTTCACCACTGCTGGTGCTGCTGGCACCGCAGACACCTTAGGCGTCGCTTGTACGCGACTGCTCGGCACCGGCATCTCAACCTGCATCGGACCATCCGGTGTTAAAATGGTATAAAATGTCGTTTCCGCAGGCTGCTCCGTATTAGCAAAAGCAGCCGTCGTCAGCATACCGCACAGTACAAATGCCAGCGCACGCACTGATTGATCTCGCATTACCAACGCGTCCGATAGGCAATACCAGCAATTGTCACTTTAGTGCTGGTTCGAATATCCAAACCTGCATAGGGATTCAACAGCAAATTATTGACCCCCGTTTGGTTGGCCAAGCCGCTGGTATTGGCTGGAATTTGATCACGACTGCGCAGATGTGAAATGGTTAAATCAATATCCGAATCAGGATCAAACCGATAACCAATCCCCGCACCAAACAACTGCGCGTTATTGATCGGCACTAAAGTATTACGACGATTATCAGGAATTGCTGACTTACGTGGCTCATACCCTAAGCGAAACTTCAGCCGGTCGGTCATGCTGTATTCCATGCCAATACCCCAGCTCCAAGAGCTTTGGAAACGCAGCGGCAATGGCAAACTATCGTTGGTCACACCAGGCGCCAGCAGCTTCGCAATGCGCAGCGCGGCAATCTCTCGATCAAACTTAAAGTCAAAATTGCGCCAAGCCTCAAAATCAGTCCAGCCGACGTCAAAGTTGATTTGTAAGTCAGGGATTACTTTATATTTGATACCCGTCTGGAAATGTGCTGGATACTCAAGATCCAGTGAAATTTTGCCTGATTCTGTCGGTGCCACAAAACTTGGGAAACCCAACAACGCCACCAAAATCTGCCCCGTCACCGAGCTATTCAAGCCACGAATCAGCTCTTGTGCACCACGGCCGTTTTCGATCAGATAATTGCCTTTGAGCTTCATCTTGCTGGCGCTTTGATACACCATCCCGAAAGCAAAATCGTTATTCGGCTCCCACAGCACACCGAGGTTATATGAGGGCGAAACAGACTGCTCTAACGCCACACTCATACTGGCGAGGTTTTTAAATGGGCCGACCGACTCTTGGGCATTACACACCCCGAACAACAGCAAATCAGTAACGAAGTTTGCATCTTGTTTAAACGGCGCACACACATCCTCATCAATCAGCCGCAATACTCCAATCAACTCATTGGGAAAGCGTAAATCTGTATCCAAGGCGACCGCTTGATAAGACAACCCCACCGACGCACCCACCGCCAGATTATCGGAAATTTCATACGACACCGAAGGCGACAGATAAGTAATCCGCTCCAAGGCCACGGTTTTACCCATAAAGTTACCAGGGTCACCATTTACCTGGTTAAAACCCGCAACCAAGGGCGCATAGATCGCCGTGGCATAGGTCAGCTTAGAACCTGGCGGGCGATAGGCCACCCCTGCTAAGGGCGCTGCCATCGGCAGACCTTCCGGCAAGTCGATCACTTTTTTCAAAACCGGCACATACAGACTCGGGCCGCGCACCTTACTCACAGCATAGTCTTTAAAATCATTACAGATTTTATCCGGATTATCTAAGCTGTCATTACACACGACCGGATCATCTGAATAACCAAATACGTTAAAACCTGCCGGCGCACGGAACTCACGACGGATATCAAAATCCGCCAACAAACCTTGAACGTTGAGTTCTATGCCTTGAATCTTATTTAAACCTGCGGGGTTAAAGTGAATCGCACTAATGCCTGGCGGATCGGCAGTCACCGCGTTGCCCATCGACAGTGAACGAATATCAACTGATAAGTTTTGACCCAGCTGTGCTTGTGCAAGACTGGATACACCCAGTAAACTGATAGCACATGCCAGCGCGTGTAATCGCTGAGACCTCATATTGATCCGCCCTTATTTCACTTCGCGGCCAATGCCAAGAAAATCTAATGGGAACGATACACCCAGTGATACATCTGGCGCATCCTCGGTCAAACCGAAGCCCAGCGAGGTATTCACGATGGTTTTTGGGGAGACCCGCACCCCGAGTGAAATCCCCAAGGATGAGCTGGTTTGATCGGCAGGTTTCGAAAACTCTTGTTGTTTATTAGGATCAAGCTGTCTAAAGGCAAATTCACTGCCCGTCGCAAAGCTCTGCTGATAGGACATGGTCAGCGAGACATCATAATTGAGCGAATAGGCAAAACCGAGTGAAATACCACCACTGATACCTGGGCTATAATCATCTAAAATCCGCGAGCCACGACGTTGATTGAGATCGCTTTCTTTAAAGCCATAGCTCAGCGAGCCAGAACCAAACAAGACAATCGGATCGATAAACTTACGCGTACTGACACCGCCACCAATCGAATAATAGCCCTTACCAGTGGACAGGTCACGGTTTGGGTTGATCTCGTAAGGACTATCACCGGTCTTGGTGGACAAACTGCCATTTAAAATCAGCGGCATCTTGCCACGCTCAAGCGGAAACGGCTCCCAACGCGCACCAAACGCAATATCCCCAAGCCCAACAGTCGTTGTATCTTTGAGCAAATCAGACTTGGCAATAAAGGGTAATGTTGCCGTCAACGTCAAGTTGTTCAGCAAGCCATACTGTAACGAAAACGTATTACTGACTGTGTGCTGTGCATCTTCTTCAATGCGCAAACGGGTCAGCACCGAGCTACCATCGTCTAACGCTAAATCCAAACGTGAATCGCGATAATAGGTATAGCTCAAGTCATACACCATCGAATATGAGCCTTGCTTCGACAGAGAGTAACTACGCTCGGCAGCCGTGAACACTTCGGCCAAGTTTTTGGAGGCACTGGCATCATTATCTTGTTGTTTTAGCGCATCTGCTGCCGCATCCGCTGGAGGAACTGCCATGCTTGGCGTGGCGGCCTCAGGACTCGCGGCTTCAGACGTAGCTGATGCAGTCGTCTCTGCTGGCTGATCCGCCGACTCTACTTCCGCCACCACTGACTCTGACGCTGCTGCCACGTCTTCATCTGCGGCATACACGGCGGCATTTGCCATAATCAGGCCAAGACTCAGCGCGAGTACATTACGGCGTTTCCATTGATTCTGCATGATGGTCATCTACCTTGAGACAAATTCTTAAAAAAATCACTGACGCTTATAATACAAGCGCAATGAGGTATCGATCAGCTGACCACTCGAGTCCGAGTTAGCATCGGCATCACGCACTCGCTGCAAGGTCGAGGCAATGTCAGCGTTTTTTTCAAAACGGCGAGTCGGAAAATCCAGTTGTTGCACCAGCTCAAACTGATTGATCTGATGATCTTCAATGAAGCGCATCTGATTATCTTCTAGCGTGGTCAAGCGAGTGCTCAGCGGTGTCGTTGCGGAAGGCATGATGATAAACAAGGTATTATTGTCCCAAATCTCTTGAAAATGCTGTGCCGAAAAGCTCAAATGACCCAAAGCAGGATCAGCCACGAACACCCGACCATCACGATGGCCTTTATACACCACAAAATGCTTAAAACCTGCATAAGCAATCGGCACAATCGCCGGCTTATCTAAACTGGTAAGATCTGAAAATTTACCGCGAAAACCACCACTGTCATGACCTAAGGCAGTGACATAGCGCTTCATGTCCAGCAGTGAAAAACTACGACGATCAACAATCCGATCATACTCACCGTAACGCAGCATACCGTCGATGGTTTCGCGCTCGCCGAGAGTCGTGCCTAGATAGCCATTCAGTAGCGTGGTCAGCGCAGCCGAGCCACAGCTATAGTCGTATTGTTGGCGTATGATGCCACGAAACTGGCCTTCGACCAGCGGCTTCACCTGCACTGCTGGCTGGTGATAAGTCGCAAAACTGTTATAGCGTGAATCTGCCACCTCAGTGTAGAACACTGTTCCACCGGGCTGGCTGGCCACGTCCAGACTTTGCGTCGAAAAATAGTAGATCAGTGCTGATCCAAGCGTGACTAAGAGCATAGGGGGCTTGTTCTAGTTTTGGGCGATTAACCACATCGCACTGTCCTGAAAAATCAGACTGACTAGATTGTTTCGTTGGGTATTGGAGTGATCTAATCGCTCTAACAGACATCCCATGCAAACAATCACTGTCCAATCTGCGTCCATGTTCCTGTCAAGATACCGTGTTTTTTGGTAAAAAACACGATTTTTTTGTCACCAGCCATGCTAACGGATCACTCTGCCCTTAAAAATTATGCAGCGACAGATCACAACGTGCCTGCAACATTAATCTTCAGGTTTTCTACCCGTAGACCTTCCAGCCCAATATTGCCCATGGAGCCATTGGCTAAGCCATTAAATACAGTCGGCGATACCGCTGGTAGATCACCCGCGACAATATTACTAATCCGAATATTGAGATCATCCGTCCAGCCATCTTTGCCGATCACCAGACCATTGGCACT
>JBBKWW010000150.1:0-12583 GCA_037969155.1 Moraxellaceae bacterium | reverse complement strand
AGACTGCCTTCACCAATACTAAATGGCCGCTCACCCGCAGGCTTATTGACTTCGATACTTTCGAGATAGTAGTCGATACACATGAACGTATCTGCCAAGCGATCTAGTTCCTCACCAGAAGCTGCCACTCGATCAGGCGTAAAGCGATGCTGCATATAGTGTGCGGTTTTGAGTAGGATTTGGCTGCCACGCGGTGCTTCAAGGAACAGCATGGCACCACTGACGCTTTCTAACATCACGGGTACATTGGCCAGATGCAGGGCATCATGTTCATTGTCGATATAGGACTGTAGGGAGCGCATTGCCATGCCGATGGTGCTACGACTCTCGGTGACCAGTGTCGCCCGTGCTTCGTCGAGTTGGTATAATGAAATCATCATGTTGTTCAGTGGCAGCATGACTGCACCCGACGTATAGGATTTGTCCAGAATGGTCATGGCATTTTCGGCCAACATCAGGGCGTCCATCAGCGCATTCAAGCTGTCTTGGTTGTCGCCTTTAATCCACGTGCTTTCGATGCTGACTTGCTGACGTAGCTGGATGGCCGCGTCACCCAGATTGAGCATGTCAAAAATGCTGGCCAAAATTTGCATGCGTTCGCTGATGCTGATACTGCCTTCCTCAGGTGCTTCACCGCGCACGACACCATCGATTTGATGTTTGATTTGGCTGATTTCAGTGTGTATCAAGGTATTGACCGTATGGATGACTTCGCCATTGGGGCCAAATAAGAAACGTGCTAGATCACTACTGGTATGATCAGTGGCAATCTGTTCTTGTAAGTTAAGTTTGATGCGCAATGCCTCTGCGGTGGGGTGGTCGCGACATGTGCCTAATGCCAAAACATCGGTTAAGTCCTCAAGTGAGGGGATTGCTGTGGGGTGTGCAAACTGTCGTTCAATCGCAGTCAGTACCCGTTGCCGGCTCGCAGTGAGTGGACGGCACTGTTCGAGTTGCTCCAAGGCACTTTGTGTTGCTAGCCAGTACAGCTCAGATGAGCCGTCGCTTGCTAAACGCGCCATTTCATAGCCCGCGCGTTGCATTAAGCGGTAGTGGTCTGGGTTGGGGTGACCGGCCAAAACTGCATTGAGTCCTTGTCGATACATACGCGTCAAGAACTGAATCAGCGGCTGTTGCTCAGGCTGGTTTAGTGCATCTGCTGTCGCACCAGTGGGAGTGACTTGTGCAATATCTAAATGTGGGGTTAAAAAATAGCCTTCACGCAGTAGTGGTAAACCTGCCATTTTATTCAGTGTATTGGTGATGGGTAGCAGTAGATGCGGCAGTAAGGTTTCACGTAATAAGACGAATTCAAGATAGCGATGCAGTACCATCAGTCCTTCGCCAATTGCCGCGAGGCGCTCTTCGCGAGTATTGCTGGGGTTGTCAGCAATCTCTTTTATGGAATGTGCCATAGCGCCAGATAGCTCACTTGCGCCAAATAAATTGAGCAGACGTAAAATGCCATGAATCTGCGCCATGGTTTCGGCAGCATCGGCCAGTCCGCCAGTGTTTTGGTCGTCATCGACAAACACGCTGAGTACCGACTCGACCTGCGCTAAAGACAGATCGATTTCGGGTTTGACCAGATGCAATGATGCCACGTCAAAGTGCGCTGTGCGCACGGTACCGGTGAGTTCGGGCATGGATTCCTTCCTGTCAGTTGTGCTGCTGTATATTGCGTGGGGCGGTGCATCCGCACTCGACCCCAAGATTAAATTGGTTCAACCTTAATGCTTTTGTTTCTGTTGTTCCAGTGGATTTTAGCATTGGATCACAGATTTTGAGCAATAGTCTAAGCGCTATCGCCAAAGACTCGTGGCTGTTGCATGTTGATTTAACCATTGTTCGTGACGGTCGAGGTCAGCGCTATTCGCATCAATGACCATTAAGCTGTGCTGAACAAAGCGGCGATGGCGGCGTGGCTGATCATCGGCGTGTCCATCTTGTTGCATATCGAGGGTCACTTGACCGCCAGTCATCGCCAAATAAACATCGGCCAAAATCTCAGCATCGAGTAATGCACCATGGTAGGTTCGGTCGCGTGGCGTGATTTCATAACGACGCGCGAGTGCATCAAGCGAGTTTTTTTGTCCGGCATGTTTGCGCTTAGCCATCGCCAATGTGTCGGTGACTTGGACTTGTCCTGCCAACGCAGGTAAACCACAGCGTCGCAGTTCAGCTTCTAAGAAGTTCATGTCAAAGCTGGCATTGTGCGCGATGATTTCACCACCGACTAAAAAATCGCACAGGTCTTGGGCAATCTGAGCAAAGTGCATTTTATCCTGCAAAAATGCATCGGTAATGCCATGGATGGCTTCGGAGTCACCGACCGGCTTATCAGGGTTTAAATATACATGTAGGCTGTTGCCAGTGGCTTTGCGATTGATCATTTCGATCACACCAATCTCAATCACACGTTCAGTCACCGGACTGATTCCTGTGGTTTCAGTATCAAGAATCAGTTGTCGATGGCCATGACTGGCGCGCTGTGGTGCTTGCCAGTCGGCTGCTGCCGGTAAGTTTTGTGCTGACCCAAGCATCGCCGCAGAGGGTTGAGGATTGCTATGTTCGGGATGCTGATCAGGTGGGGTGAATTCTTGTAATTGATCTTGGCTGATGATATCGAGTGCTGAGGATGGATCCAGAGTCAATGCATTGGGTAATGCCAGTGGCTCAAAATTGAGCATATCGTCTTCAGGATGGTCGATTGCGGGTGGCGCAGGCTCATCCCACTCATCAGCCGCCTGCACGTCATCGATGATCGCATCAAAACCCAGTGGGTCGTTGGTGAGCCAGTCGGGGATCGCAGTCTGCGATGGTTTTGTATGTGTGTTCATGAGTTCCTCTACGCCTTGATTGGCCAGTGCATCCGCGCGCTCATTCCCCGCGTGGCCGGCATGTCCTTTAATCCATCGCCAGTCGATTTGGCGGCCTTGGCAGGCTTGATCTAGTTGTAGCCACAGGTCTTTATTGATGACTGGACTGCCATCAGATTTGCGCCAGTTTTTGGTTTTCCAGCCATGAATCCATTCGGTGATGCCTTGTTTGACATAGTTGGAGTCTGTCCAAATGGTGACGTGGGCAATCCCAGTGCTGTGTTTGAGTCCTTCAATGGCGGCAGTAAGCTCCATTTGATTGTTGGTGCAGTGTGGTGTGCCGCCACAAAAATCTTGCTGTGTGCCATCTGGATATTGAATATGTACGCCCCAACCGCCGATACCAGGGTTGCCTTTGCAAGCGCCATCGACATATAGGCTAGCAGATTGAATCGACATCCGATGACTCCAAAAAACACGCAGTAAAATATAAAATCAGCTGTGTTGGGATTACGCAGAAAAACGGCATTACGTTGCAGAAACGTAGCGCGTCACTGGCAATTCCCAAGCATCATCAGGCATTATGACAAGAGCATGCTCGGATTGCACGATTGTGTTGGGAGGCTTTTGTGATGTCTAGTCTGGCTGGTTGCAATATTCCCTCACATCATGGATGCAGGTAAAACTAGCAGTCTGAAGATGACCTCTCTACAATTCTGTTTTTGTAATACTGATTTTGGATATTGATATGTTTACACCGCCGCTGTCCACTGAAAACTCACGTGTGATGACTGTAACACGACGCATGAGCCAACATGTGTCGCTACTCAGTGCGATGGCGTTGACGGGGTTGTTGGTCGGCTGTAGTGGTCAGCCAGTGCAACGTGGTCAAGGCGTGGTCATTCCCATCCTAAATAAAGCCCAGCAGGCACAGCAACAGCGTACTCGTGCGGCAGGCCGTACCTTTGCGGCAGGTCAACAGCAAGGCTTGCTCGACGCTGACAGTTTAGATCAGCTTGAGCTGTTATTAGAAGCCACTGATATGCAGGCGGTAGAAAACAACCGATTGTCGGTGCTGCGCTATGGTGACTTGTGGGATCGGATGCGGGCAGGCTTTAAGATGAATTTGAGTCAGTCGAATAGCCGAATCGCTGCACAACAGAGTTGGTTTGTCACCAGACAGTCGTACCTTGATCGACTAACCGCGCGTGCTAGTCGGTATTTGTATCACACGGTATCCGAGGCGGAAAAGCGTGGTTTACCCACTGAGCTGGCCTTGTTGCCCGTGATCGAGAGCTCATACGATCCAGCCGCGACCAGTAATGCGGCGGCCGCAGGCATGTGGCAGTTTATTCCGAGTACCGGCAAGATTTATGGTCTGCGCCAAGATGCACTGTATGACGGACGGCGCGATGTGGTGGAGTCGACGCGTGCGGCCTATGACTTTCTAAGTAGCTTATACAATCAATTCGGCTCATGGGAGCTGGCACTCGCTGCATATAACTGCGGCGGTGGTTGCGTGCAGCGGGCGATTAATCGTAATGCAGCCGATGGTTTGCCAACCGATTTTTGGTCATTACGTCTGCCCAAGGAAACCATGAACTATGTGCCGCGTTTTTTGGCGGTTGCACAGATTGTGAATCGTCCTGAGCAGAATAATGTAAACTTTCCCGCAATTGCCAATCGACCGCACTTTCGTGAGGTTCCGATTGCTGGTCAGATTCGCCTGAGTGATGCTGCGGAAGTCATCGGTATGACTGAGCAAGAGTTGTATGTATTGAATCCTGGTTTTCGTCAGGGGATTACCACACCTGACGGTCCGCATCGCCTATTGATTCCGACCTCACTTGCACCGCACTATGATGCACAGTTATTGAGACTCACAAACATAGATGGCACACGTCCAGCCCTCGCGGCCAACGTAACTTTGCCTGCCGGCAGTATGGTCTTAGGTCAATCGTCAGGCTATAGCAATGCTGAAGCAGGCGCGTTGATGGGACGACCCAGTGCACCACTCACGGTGCAACGTACCAATACCACCGAAGGTGTAACCACCCAAGTGACCACGCGCAGCAACTCTAGCAGCGCGCCTGAGATCACCACACGGGTACGCTTACCGACTAACTCCACTGCGCTGGCCGCTTTGGCGAGTGCCGCCAGTATTCCAACGGGCACGCAGAGCCGTTTGGCATTGCCTGTTGGCTCAGATGGCTTGCTTGCTAACAGCGCACGATCTGTGACTGAGCCACCGCTGAATGACGCTGAGCGCCGCCGAATCGCAGCCAGTATCGCCAGTACCACGCCTGTGGCGGTCAAAAGCGCAACCACAGCAACCTTGGTACGTTCAGAGCAGCCATTAAGCGAGGCAGAGCGGCAGCGGCTGATGCAGACGTTAACAGCAACATCGACCATCGCTCCAGAAGTGCTGATTGAGCCTGCATTAAACGCAGTCGAAAAAGCCCAAGTTGTCAAAGAGATTGAGCAGCTTGCTCCTGTGGGAACCACGGTGCTTGATCCACTAGATGGCAAAATTCCACTGGTGGCGTTGCAAACCCAACAGTCGGTGCTGGAGTCTCGTGGTGCGGAGCGACAAGTCAGTTATGAGCAACCCGTATTCGCTCCACGCGCCAGTAGCACGGCCACGACAGCCAGTCGCGTCGTATCTAGCAGCACACCAGCAGCAGCGGTGGTTGCCAGCAAACCGGTACGTCCGAAAGGCAGCCGTACCGTTTACACAGTACAAGCGGGAGATAGTTTGACCGCTGTGGCCAACCGTTTCAAAGTCGATATAGAACAGATTGCCGAATGGAACCAAATGTCAGCGCGCGCCAATTTGCTGACCGGCACGTCATTGTATTTGTACGGGGTCACTGCGCCCGTCGAAAAACCGACCAGCTATCGGGTACAAGCGGGTGATAGCTTGACCGCCGTGGCGGCTCGATTTGGTCTGACCAATCAGCAATTGGCCAGTTATAATGAATTAACCCCGACCAGTAATCTATTCGCGGGAACCAGCTTGTCGCTGGTAGAGCCAGTGAAGCGTAATAGCCCAACGCCACCAGTGGCCGCCGTCACCAGTACAGCCAGTCGTACCAGCAGCAGTAGCCGCACCCAAACGGCAACTCAGTCTTATACGGTCAAGCGTGGTGATACGCTGATCAATATTGCCGCAACGCATGAGGTGGATGTACAAGAACTGGCCAAGCTAAATAGTCTGCCCTCCAATTATCTGGTGCAGTTAGGTCAGCGTCTACGAGTACCAGAAGTCGCTGCTAAGACCGTCGATTATACGGTGCAGCGTGGTGATAGCTTAATTCAGTTGGCGGCACGCTATGGCTTGAGCCCAGATGAGTTGGCTGCGCTGAATGACACCTCAGCCAGTCGCATGCTGCAATTGGGTGAGCGCCTGAGCGTCCCGAATCGGCCAGCGCTTGATAGTGCACGCACCGCTGATACAACGTCGACCACAGCAGTGGTCGCCAGTAGCGACACCCGATCATCTGCGGTCGCGTCATCGGTTGATTTATCAAAATCAGCGACGACACGCTATACCGTCCAGCGTGGTGATAGCTTGATTGGTTTGGCTGCCAATTATAATGTCACTGTTGAGGATCTTGCCCGTCTGAATAAACTCTCGGCAAATGCCATGCTGCAAACCAGTCAGCGTCTGCTTGTGCCAGACAATAGCCCACAAGTCATCGAGTATCGGGTAAAAAGTGGCGATACCTTGGGTGGGCTGGCCAATCGTTATGGCATCAGTTTGACTGAGCTGTCGGCCATGAATAATATCCCGACAGATCGGATGTTGCAGCGTAATGAGCGTCTGACCGTACCAGTGATCGCCAACAGTAGCGCGAATAGTGATACCAGTAGCGCCGCACCAGCAGAGCCTAAAGATACATCAGTCAGCCGTCGTGCGAAAAATAGCCGTGGCGATAGTAACAGTAGCCTGCCCACGCAGTCTTATACCGTCAAGCGTGGTGATAGCTTGATTGGTTTGGCGGGTACTTATAATATTGATATTGATAGTCTGGCCAAAATGAATGACTTGACCAATAAGTCCATGCTGCAAACCGGACAAACCCTTAAAGTGCCAGACAATGCGCCACGCTTGACGGATTATCGAGTGCGCCCCGGCGATACACTGGGACGTGTCGCCAGTCGCCATGGTATTACGCTCGCACAGCTCGCCGAACTGAATGAGATCCCGACCAATACACGGATTCAGATTGGTGCAACCTTAAGCGTGCCAGCGACTGGAGATCGCTAATGCGGCGCTGGTGGCATGCGGGCTGTACTGTTGGGCTGCTCAGTTTTGGCTGTGCGTTGTCCTCGTTACAGGCCGCGCCGTTGACGCGGCAAGCGATAGCGCTCAATGATCAGCCGTTATACGAGGGCATGACACATTTTCCCTATGCCAATCCTGCCGCACCGCGTGGGGGTCAGATCAGCATGATGGCGCAAGGGCGGTTTGATAGTTTTAATCCGTGGATTGATAAAGGCCAAGCCGCACTGGGTACAGAGCTGTTGTTTGACACGCTGACGGTGGCCTCGCTTGATGAGCCATTTGCGCGTTATCCTCGGCTGGCTGAGCGGATTCGGCATGATCCGACGGATCCGAGTTGGATTGAATATCAGTTGAATCCAAAAGCCAAGTTTCATTCTGGTTTACCCGTCACGGCTGACGATGTGGTATTTACCTTTGAGATTTTGTTAAAGGAAGGTGCAACGCCATTACGCAGTTATTTTGCGGATATTGAGTCGGTACAAGCCCTCAATAAACAGACCGTACGCTTTAATTTTAAGCACAAAGAAAACCTAGAAATCAGTCTGACGGTCGGTGAGGTGCCGATTTTGTCGCGTGCCGATTGGCAAGCTAAGCCTTTCGATGCGGTAACCCTGACTGCGCCGGTCGGTAGTGGTCCGTACAAGCTGGCACGGTTTGATGTCGGCCGCCAAGTCACTTATCAGCGTGATCCGAATTATTGGGGCAATGACCTGCCAGTGAATGTCGGTAAATACAATTTTGATCAGGTCAAATATGTGTATTACCAAAGCACTGAGATTGGGTTTGAGGGCTTCAAGGCGGGTCAGTATCGCTTTCGGCAAGAAAACCGCGCGCGCTATTGGGTGGTGAATTATAATTTTCCAGCGGTCAAACAAGGACTGGTTCAACAACAGTCGTTTAAGCACGAAAATCCAGTGCGTATGCAGGCTTTGGTATTCAACCAACGTCAGCCGAAATTTCAAGACATTCGGGTGCGGCAAGCACTCAGTTATGCGTTTGATTTTGAGTGGATGAATAAGGCGATTTTTAACGGTCAGTATGAGCGGCTGCAAAGCTATTTTCATAACAGCGAGTTGGCAGCAACTGGCAGGCCGAGTGTGGCCGAAATGAGCCTGTTGCAGCCATTGTTACCGCAGTTGTCTGCGATTCAGCGCCAAGCGGTGCTGAGTGAGTGGCGTGTGCCAGTCAGTGATGGCAGTGGTTTTAATCGGGATCACTTACTTAAAGCACGCCAGCTACTATTGGCGGCGGGCTATCGTTATGCTGATGGTCAGTTGCTGAATCCGCAAGGCCAGCCCTTTCGGATCGAGATTCTGAATCAAGATGCCGCGATTGAGCGGGTGTTGTTGCCGTTTGTGCGCAATGTGCGACGCTTAGGCATTGATATACAGATCCGTAGTCTCGACGCGCCGCAGTATATCCAGCGCCGCCGCTCGCATGATTTTGATATGACCATTGATGGCTTTAGTCAGTCCTTATCACCCGGCACAGAGCAGCTGAACTATTGGGGCAGTGCTGCCGCGACTGAGATGGGCAGCCGCAACAGCATGGGCATCCAAAATCCTGTGGTGGATGCCTTGCTAGATCGGCTGGTGCGTGCGCCGAATCGCGCGGAGTTATTGACCGCGACCCATGCGTTAGATCGGGTGTTGCGTGCGGGGTATTATTCGATTCCGATGTATGGTACGCCGAGTTACTGGCTGGCCTATTGGGATGAGTTGGCACAACCCCAACGACCGCCGCGTTATAGCTATGATACGGATTTTTGGTGGAGTGATCCGGCTGGCCGAGCGCGGGTTGAGCAGTTTCTCAATCGTAAGTGATCCCCCCAATCCCCCTTAGGACAAGGGGGCGTTCCCAGTGTTATTGCAAAGGAATCCTTGATGGGTGCATATATTGTTCGTCGCTTATTATTGATTATTCCGACGTTATTTTTGATTTTATTGACCAATTTTATCATCGTGCAAGCCGCACCCGGTGGTCCGGTGGAGCAGGCGATTCATCAGGCTGAATCAGGTGCTGATCGCATGGGGAGCGGCGATGGCGCGGCAGCGGCGAGTAGCGGCGAGCGTTATCAGGGCAGTCGTGGCTTATCACCCGAAATGGTCGAACAAATTAAGCAGCAATACGGTTTTGATCGTCCCGCGCATGAGCGGTTTTGGTTGATGTTAAATGGCTATTTACGGCTTGATTTCGGCGAGAGTTTTTTTAAGGGTAAATCAGTCACTGAATTGCTGGTCGAAAAAATGCCAGTCACCATATCGTTGGGGCTGTGGAGTACGCTGCTGATTTATCTGATTGCGATTCCGCTGGGTATCCAAAAAGCCATTAAACACAATGGGTTTTTTGATCGGGCAACGGCGGTGCTGTTGGTGGTGGGTTATGCGATTCCGACCTTTATTTTTGCGGTACTGTTGATTGTGCTGTTTGCGGGGGGCAGTTATTGGCAGATTTTTCCGCTGCAAGGCCTGACCTCAGAAGGCTTCGAGCAGCTCAGCCTACTGGGTAAACTAAAAGATTATTTTTGGCATTTGGCCATGCCGTTGACGGCAGTGACGATTGGTGGCTTTGCGGGTTTGGCCTATTTGACTAAGTTTTCGTTTATGGAAGAACTCGGTAAACAGTATGTGCTGACTGCACGCGCCAAAGGCTTGGTCGAACGGCGGGTGCTATACGGTCATGTGTTTAGGAATGCGATGTTGGTGATTATTGCGGGGATGCCTGCGGCGTTGGTGGGGATTTTCTTGGCGAGTAATTTTTTGATCGAGATTATTTTTAACTTGGATGGCTTGGGTTTGCTGGGTTTTGAGGCCGTACAACAGCGTGATTATCCAGTGATTTTTGGCACGTTGTTTTTGTTTACCTTGGTGGGTTTGTTGCTGCAATTGGTCAGTGATGTGCTGTATCAGGTGATTGATCCTCGTATTGATTTTAGTCAGCGGGGCAAAATATGAGTCCAGTGATGCAGGCGCGGCTACGCCGATTTAAAAGCCATCGGTTAGGTTGGGTGTCGCTGTGGTTATTTGTGCTGATGTTTGTGCTGTCGATGGGCGCAAACTTTATTGCCAATGATAAGCCGCTGCTGGTCAGCTATCAGGGTGACTGGTATACACCGGTGTTGATGACTTATCCGGAAACCACGTTTGGTGGGATATTCGAAACCGAAGCGGAATACCGTGACCCTGTGGTACAGCAATTGATTACGCGTGAGGGCTGGTTGCTGTGGCCAGTCGTGCCTTTTGCTGATCAGACCGTGAATTTTGATTTGGATGTGCCTGTGCCTGCGCCGCCATCGGCACAAAATTGGCTCGGCACGGATGATCAAGGCCGTGATGTGCTGGCGCGGATTCTATATGGTTTGCGGCTGTCGATTTTGTTTGGGTTGGGTTTAACGATAGCAGGGGCGGCGATTGGCGTGACGGTTGGTGCGTTGCAAGGCTATTACGGGGGTGCAGTAGATCTGATCGGTCAGCGCATCTTGGAGGTGTGGGGCGGTTTACCGATGCTGTTTATGATCATTATTTTGGTCAGTATCTTTAGCCCGAGTATTGGCTGGCTGTTTGCAGTGATGTTGTTGTTTGGCTGGATGAGTTTGGTTGGCTTGGTGCGAGCGGAGTTTTTGCGGGCGCGCAATTTTGATTATGTGCGTGCCGCCCGCGCGATGGGTACATCCGATCGGAAGATTATTTTTAAACATATTTTACCGAATGCCCTCGCATCGAGCTTGTCGCAACTGCCGTTTATTTTGACTGCGAATATCACTGCACTGACGGCGCTGGACTTTTTGGGCTATGGGTTACCACCGGGTTCGCCATCACTCGGTGAGTTAATGACACAGGCTAAAAACAATTTGGATTCGCCTTGGTTGGCATGGTCGGCGTTTTTTGCGTTAACGATTTTGCTGTCATTACTGATTTTTATTGGGGAGGCGGCGCGTGATGCCTTTGATCCACGACGTTAAGCAGGACAATATGCCAAAAACCATGCAACCGATCATTGCGGTTGAGCATTTGCAGATTCACGCAGGCAAAAAAATCTTGGTTGAGGATCTATCATTTGAGCTGGTGCGCGGTCAAACCCTTGCGATTGTCGGTGAAAGTGGCTCCGGTAAATCACTCAGTGCTTTGGCGATTTTGGGTCTGTTGCCAGCAGGTTTGACGCAACGCGGCGCGATTCAGCTAGAGGGTCAGTTACTCAGCCAACAGACGCGACAACACACCAAGCAATGGCGACAGATTCGTGGTCAGCGCGTGGCGATGATTTTTCAAGAGCCGATGACTGCACTGAATCCGTTACATCGGATTGGTCAGCAAATCGCCGAGATGCTGTTGCTATCGGGTTTGTCTAAAGCTGAAACTCAGCTCAAAGTTTTGCAGTTATTGAGCCAAGTGGGCATTCGTGAGCCTGAGCAAAAGCTGAAGGCTTATCCACATGAGCTATCGGGCGGGCAGCGGCAACGGGTGATGATTGCGATGGCCTTGGCACTCGATCCTGATGTATTGATCGCCGATGAGCCGACCACTGCGCTGGATGTGACGTTGCAGACCCAGATTCTAGACTTGTTACAGCAACTCAAAGCCGAGCGCGATATGGCGTTGCTGTTGATCAGTCATGACTTAAATCTGGTGCGGCGTTATAGCGATCAGGTGATTGTGTTGCAGGCGGGACAGGTGCGCGAACGTGGCGCGACTGAGGCGCTGTTTGCTGATCCGCAACATGCCTATACCGTGGACTTGCTGGATCATGATTTTGGTCAGCCGTTACCGATGCAGATCAATGCACCGCCATTGCTGCAACTGAAAAAACTGGCGGTCAGCTTTCCAATTAAGTCAGGGTTACTCAATCGGGTGACTGATCATGTGCATGCACTCAAGCCGCTCGATCTCACCGTGTATCGCGGTGAGTCGGTCGGCATTGTTGGTGAAAGTGGCTCAGGCAAAACCTCGATGGCGCTGGCGTTGGCACGCTTAATCAGTAGTACGGGACAGATTACCTTGGATGGCACACAGCTGGATCATGTGCCCGAAAAACAACTGCGGCCGCTGCGCAGTCAGTTTCAGATGGTGTTTCAAGATCCATTTGGCAGCTTAAATCCGCGCTTTACGCTGGAGCAATTGATTGGTGAAGGGGTGGAAGTCCGCCTGCCGAATCGTGCTGAACGCCGCCAAGCCGTACAAACTGCACTCGAAAAAGTTGAACTTCCTATCAGCTTTATTGATCGTTATCCACATGAGTTGTCCGGTGGGCAACGGCAGCGGGTGGCGTTGGCGCGGGCATTGATTATGCAGCCGAAGTTGTTGATTTTGGATGAGCCGACTTCTGCACTGGATCGCACGACACAGCGGGCGATGGTGGTCTTGTTGCGCAAGCTGCAAGCCGAGGAAAACCTGAGTTACTTGTTTATTAGTCATGATCTGGCGGTGGTGCGGGCGTTGTGTCAGCGTGTGCTGGTGTTGAATGGCGGTGAGGTGATGGA
>JBBKWW010000149.1:0-2621 GCA_037969155.1 Moraxellaceae bacterium | reverse complement strand
GATTTTGACGGGGTGTTTGCTGCTCTAGAAGCCAAGCTTGCCAGCAACAATCTCGCCAAAGCCAAAGTTCAATTCCGCTTGCGCGATTGGGGCGTGTCACGGCAGCGCTACTGGGGCTGTCCGATCCCGATGATCAACTGTGACACCTGCGGCCAAGTACCCGTGCCAGAAGATCAACTCCCCGTGGTGTTGCCGACTGACGTTGTGCCTGATGGTTCAGGTAATCCACTGGCCAAGATGCCTGAGTTTTATCAGACCACCTGCCCAAGCTGTGGCGCAGCTGCCCGCCGTGAAACCGACACACTGGATACTTTTGTCGAGTCGAGCTGGTATTACGCACGCTATGCCTCACCACAGTTTAGCGGTGGCATGGTCGATGCCAATGCAGCACAAGCATGGCTCCCCGTCGATCAATATGTCGGCGGCGTAGAACATGCGATTTTGCATCTATTGTATGCGCGTTTCTTTCATAAACTGATGCGGGATGCAGGCGTGTTTGCAGGCACCAATGTCGGCAGCGAACCGTTTAAACGTCTACTCACCCAAGGTATGGTGCTGGCCGAGACCTTTTACCGAGTCGATGCAGCGGGCAAAAAAATATGGTTTAACCCCGCCGATGTGGAACTGGACAAAGACGACAAGAGCCGAATTCTGGCTGCTCGCCTGAAAGCTGACGGCCTGCCAGTTGAGATTGGCGGCATGGAAAAAATGTCCAAATCCAAAAACAACGGCGTTGATCCGCAAGCGATTATTGATCAATACGGCGCAGACACTGCACGGATCTTTATGATGTTTGCCGCGCCGCCGGATCAGTCGCTTGAGTGGTCGGATGCTGGGGTCGAAGGCTCGCATCGCTTCTTAAAACGCGTATGGCGTGCAGTATCGGCGCACCTTGAAGCGGGTATTGCCCCCGCGCTTGATGTGAGCAAGCTTAGCCCTGATGCCCGTGATCTACGCCGCAAGCTGCACGAGACCATCGGCAAAGTCGACAACGATCTGCAAGAGCGGCAGACCTTTAATACCGCGATTGCCGCACTGATGGAACTGTCCAACGCGGTGATTAAAGCCATCGCCACTGACGACCATGACCGTGCGGTGGTGCAAGAATGCCTCGTCGATCTCTTGCTGATGCTGGCTCCATTTGCACCGCATTTGGCACAAAGCCTATTACAGCGCTTTGACATCGACTTGATGCAGGCACGCTTTCCACTACAAGACAGCAGCGCCTTAACCAAATCCAGCCAGACCATCGTGGTGCAGATCAACGGTAAAATCCGCGCAAAACTCGATGTGTCAGTCGATATCACGGATGATGATCTCAAAGCACTGGCCAAATCCCAGCCCGACGTACAGCGCTTCTTGACTGCACCGACCAAAAAAGAAATCGTGGTCAAAGGCAAGCTGGTTAATTTTGTCATCTAACCCGAAAAGGACACGCTGATGCGCGCTGTATGGTTGTCGATGTTGTTGTTGCCGTTATTCGGCAATCTGAGCGCTTGTGGGTTTCAACTGCGCACTCCCGTACAGGCCAATAGCTTGGCCGGACAGCCGATGCAGCTCGCGCTGAGTGCAAGCAGTCCACTGACTCAGCCACTGACCCGCGAGTTGCTGGGTCTGGGCGTGCAACTGGCCGACACTGCCGACATCACGCTTAAAGTCAGTGACTTGGTGCTGAATCGACAAGTTCTCAATGGCAAGCTGACCGAAGTACAGCTCAGTCTAACCGGTAAATTCCAACTGACCGACAGCCTGTCAGGCGAACCACTGAGCGCACGGCGTACCGTGCTGGCGCGGCGCAGCTACCAGTATGACATTGCGACCGTCAACACCGACAACCAGCAAGAAAGTTTGCTTGAAGCCGAACTGTATCAGGAAGTGGCGGGACGCCTAGCGCGGCAACTGGGCACGATTCGGCCGAGCCTGCCCGCGCACCTGATCCAACCATGACTGAAGCGGCCACGCGATGAAAACCGACTACCAAGGCGCATTACAGCAGATCGCTAAGCCACATCCGGTCTGGCTGCTACACGGCGATGAGCCACTATTGAGCCAGCAGGTTTTGGTCGAACTGCGCAAACACTGGCAGCAGCAGAGTGTTGAACGGCAGCGCGTTGACCTCGGCAGTGCGGCCGATTGGCGTGATGCATTTGCTGAACTGGACAGCCTGTCGTTGTTTGCCAGTCAGACGGCGGTCGAAGTGCATGGCAACCATAAACCGGACGCGGCCACGCTACTCCAGCTAGAGCGATTTATCCAGCAGTCCAACGACAATCAGCTGGTGATTGTCATGCCGAAGCAAGATGCTGCCGCCCAAAAAACCAAGTTTTATAAACTTTTAGAATCAAAGGCTTTGGTGGTTGCACTGTCGATCCGCGATGAAGCGCAGCGTCACCAACTGCTCCAGCAACTGGCCAAGCAGCAAAAACTACAACTGACCGATGCGGCATGGTCGCTACTGATTGAACACACCCAGAATAATTTACTCGCGGCGCATCAAGCCTTGCTGCGGTTGACTGCCTTGTATGATGGCGCAGCGGCGGCCGATGTGGCGGATTTACAACCCGCTCTGGTGGAACAGTCACGTTTTAGCACGTTTGATTTGGGCGATGCGGCGCTGAGTG
>JBBKWW010000148.1:0-3546 GCA_037969155.1 Moraxellaceae bacterium | reverse complement strand
TTGTCGGGCACATGCTGCAATTGCAAGGACTGCGCAGGTTTAAGCTGCCGCAGCCACTGTACAATCACCGCCAATGCAATGGTATTACTTTGGCTCAACTGGCTTAAATCCAACACACTCGGCGGATGAGCAGCCGTCAACAAGGGCAAACCCTGCTGATATAATGCTTGCGCATTGGCAAAGGTCACTGCACCGCTGAGCAGCAGGCGTTGATCTTGACAGGTCAGGGTTGCCGTCATCTGCTTAGCGTCCTGCGGTCGGTTCAGCACTGGGAATGAAACTACGAATCGCGGCATCTAAGTCGCCACGATTGCTACTGACGGTACTGGCAAATTGATTGCGAAAGGTCAGTCCAATATCAATACCGTTCAGTTGTACATTACGCACCTTCCAACTGTTACCGCTTTGGATGAGCTGATAATTAATCGGAATCATCAGGCCTTTATCGGTTTTAAAATCCATCGCAACCATCGCACGACTTGAATCGTTACTCGGGATAAAAGGCCGTAGGGTGTAGCTTTCATTATTAAATGCTGCTAGGCCACGCGCATAAGTGCGAATCAAGCTATCCCGAAAGGTTTTTTCGAATGCCGCACGCTGTACAGCGTTGGCTTGACGATAGTAACGCCCCATCACGCCACGTGCAAAACCATCAAAATCCACGTGGGGTTCAATGTTTTCCTGCACAATCTCAGTCAACACTGCGGGATTCTTTTGGTAGGCAGCACGATCTTTAACCAAGCGATCAATCAAAGTATCTGAAATCCGCTTGACGAAAACAGGTGCAGGTTCAACAGCCGCCATAACACTGCTGGCCGAAAATAAACTGGCGACACCAGCGGCCAGCATGAGACTGGTTTTAAGTGAATTCAAACGTCGTGTTGATGGCATGATCTTATCCTCATCAATTCTTTAGGGTCACACTGACCGACAATCACACAGCATGCAGGGTGAGATTAAAACTCACCACCCGTGTCAGGTGCAATGGTCGCCGGTGCTGGCTCAGTGGCTTTATTGAACAGGAATTTGCCGATCAAATCCTCAAGAACCAGTGAACTTTGTGTAAGCGTAATTTCACCACCATTTGTCAAATAAGTATCATCTGCACCGGGTGTGATGCCGATGTATTTTTCACCCAACAAGCCTGCGGTTAAAATACTCGCGGCCGCGTCAGTGCTAATCTCATCCACATCACTGTTAATCTGCATTTCGACCACTGCATTTAAGCGTACTGGATCCAGCGAAATACTGGTCACCCGACCAATGCTCACGCCACTCATGGTAACTTTGGCACGGCTCGTCAGCCCTGAAATATTGTCAAAACTGGCTTTAATCGTATAGGTATTAGCGCTAGTCGACTGTGTGAGCCCACTGACTCGCATCGCTAAAAAAAATAGGGCAGCAGCTGCCACAATTACAAAAACGCCGACGGCCAATTCAGTAGTCCGTGTTCTCATCATAATCCTCCGAACATGACCGCAGTCAGTACAAAATCAAGAGCCAAAACACACAGCGACGAGTACACCACGGTACGGGTCGTTGCGGTCGAAATACCTTCTGAGGTAGGGGTGCAAGCATAGCCTTGGTACACTGCAATCCATGTACAGACCACGCCAAACACGATGCTTTTGATCACACCATTGACAATATCATTCAGGAACTGCACATTATTTTGCATATTGCCCCAGAATGAACCGTCATACACACTGAGCCAATCCACCCCGACAAACTTGCCACCCATAATCCCAACACTGGAGAAAATCAATGCGAGCAACGGCAAACTGATCATGCCCGCCCACAGGCGCGGTGCAATCACACGTCTAATCGGATCAACACCGATCATTTCCATACTGGCTAACTGTTCAGTGGTCTTCATCAGGCCAATCTCAGCCGTCAGCGCAGAGCCTGCGCGACCCGCAAACAGCAATGCTGTCACCACAGGGCCTAACTCACGTACCAACACCAAAGCCACCATCGTCCCTAAGGCAGACTCGCTGCCGTAGTTCACCAAAATGGTATAGCCTTGTAAGCCCAACACCAGCCCAATAAACAGGCCAGAGACGATAATGATCAGCAGTGACAACACACCAACGCGATACATCTGCTGAATAAATAACGAAAAACCAGCCAAAGACGGCCATGCAAATAGGCTACGCCACAACAAAACTGACGCTGCACCAATCCCCTCTACCCGCTCAATCGTGTCACGACCTAGCCGCTGAATCATCTTCATGTACGACTTTCCCCTGATAACGTCAGATAGGGTTGTTGGCTATATTGAAACTCAACTGGCCCTTCAGCATCACCCTGCAAAAACTGCTGCACAAACGCAGACGGGTGCGCCCGCAACTGTTCTGGCGTTCCCTCACCCTTCACCTCACCATCGGCGACGACATATACATAATCGGCAATCGACAGGGTTTCAGCGACATCATGCGAGACAATAATCGAGGTCAATCCCAAGGCTTCGCGCAAGGTGCGAATCAACCGAACCAGCACCCCTTTTACAATCGGATCTTGGCCTGCAAATGGCTCGTCATACATGATCAGCTCAGGATCGAGGGCAATCGCCCGTGCCAATGCAACGCGGCGGTTCATACCACCCGACAACTCGGCGGGCAATAACTGCTCCGTACCACGCAAACCGACTGCTTCAAGTTTTAAGCCGACAATTTCAGCAATGAGATGTTCAGGTAGCTTGCTATGGGCGCGTAAGGGAAAGGCGACATTTTCGTAGACCGTCATGTCAGTAAACAGCGCACCACTTTGAAACAGCATGCCCATACGGGCGCGAGCCGCAAACAAATCATAGCGACTCATCTGAGCAACATCGACACCATCAAACAGCACCCGCCCCGAATCTGGCTGCAATTGCCCACCGATCAAGCGTAACAGTGTGGTCTTGCCTGTGCCAGAAGGCCCCATAATGCCAGTAATTTGACCTCGCTCAATCGATAAATCCACACCGCGATAAATCGGACGTGAACCACGATGAAAACATAAGTCGTGTACTTGAATGAGTGAATCACTAGAAGTCGCCAGCGGCGGCCGCGTGGCTTTAGAAAGCGTCGTCATGTAGATAGAAGTCACTTGACAGTTTATAACTGCAAATATAACACGCCGACCCTATGTATCATGAGAGGTTGCGTTAGGCTTTTGTCATTTTAAGTGATATAGATCCCCATGATAAAGCATTAGCTTGGAACATCATCAGGAGCGAGCGGCTGCGACGGACGCACCAACTCTAACGCCCCCCCTGCATGGGGATAATATTGCTCTAAAGAACTTGGTAAGTTGCCGGAGCGCTTTTCTTGCTGCAACAAATTATAGCCCATAAATACCGCATTGGCGGCGACCAAAAAAGCAAAAACATACGGCATGTGTGACGCTCCTGTCGATCCTATCGGATTTACACCCTTGTGGCAGCGGCTTGACATCCTCCCCGAGCTAAAGCACGGGAATTCCTACAGCTAGACGGCAATGTCCTGCCGCGAAACAGATACTGTCATTCTCTCTTGCGCAGCAGTGCTGCTCATTATTCCAGTG
>JBBKWW010000147.1:0-4280 GCA_037969155.1 Moraxellaceae bacterium | reverse complement strand
TCAATGCTGGATAGTTCGACAACTGGCCAACCAGCGTCGCAGTTAAATCAGAACGTGTTAGCACGGCTACTCTCGCTGTTAGGGTTAGGCTGCTGTGTGGTTGGCGCACCGATGGAAATCAGCACCCCTGCCAACTGAATACTGATCAGGCGGGTGCTGTAACCCTCGGTGGTCGACACGATATTGAGCTGGTTGGTCGGTAGACGCTGCAACAGTGGAATATCACGCTTCATCTTGGCCAAGTATTCATCAGCCACTGACGCAGACATGTAGTTGAGCAGCAGCTTATGGTTCTCGTGACCATAGTCCGTAGCAAACAGGCTATTTGCTGGGATAGTCAGCCAATGCTCAATCATGGCCACCAGCTCGGCTGCATCAAGCGTGCTGCTCATCGTGGTGACTCTGTTGTGGTGGTTGATTGGGCGTTGGGCTGTACGGGACGCTGTCTAAAGATCATTGCGTTTGCAATCACCATCGGATTGATCGCGCAGCGCAGCAACAACACGGCCAGACAGCCGACTGACAGCAGGATGAGCAATAGCCAGCCTGATGCACCGAGTAGCCCAAACACAGCCAGCGTCACACCGATCCGCCACAACGCAAACAGGTACAGCAACAAGCTAACAGTGGCGAGTGCAACAATCACCCGCTTGGCTTTGCTCCACAGCAATGGCCGTCGGTGCTTATCCAACATCAGCGGAACATAAGTGGGCTTACAGATCATCAGCCAGCGCAGGCAGCCTATGGCATGCACTAGCATCAAACTGATCACCAGCAGGTCAGGCAAAAGACGGATGTCCATGAGGGTCGCCTTATGCTGTTGCTGGAGGTTGCTGCATCTGAGCAAGTTTCGCCTTCAACTGCTCAATGTGCTGATCAGCATCCGCAATACTGGTATCTAAGCTTTGCTCTTGCGTACTGAGGTCTTCCACTTGCTGCTTGGTGGTGAGAACCTTACGCGGCACGCTGGGAACGCGGACTTTGGCTTTGGCCAGTGCTGTGTCAAAGCGTGATTGACCTGCTTTGAGCTTACTGGCGATTTCCGTAGTCATCTCTTTTAGCATGGTCATATCTGAGGTGAGCGGTAACGGTTTGTCATTCAGCAGCACACTGTAAATGTCACCACCTTGACGGATTAGGAAGGTCACCTTCTGGCCATTCTCAAAACCATATTCAAGCGGCTTGACGCTGACACCCGCAGGACGCTTGGCTTTACCAACGATGACGTATGGAATGGACTGACCCGCAGCTTTGGCCAACTGCTTTTTAAGGTCTTGGACGGGCTTGTCTGCTTCAGCGAGTTTGGAAAAGTCGAACATGGCGCGATACTCCTTGGGTACTGCGCCTGTTGTACTGTGGATCTTGGTAGGGTTTTGGATGGTTTGCGCGTCTGTGTGCTTAGATCAAGCGTTGCTCGTTGCACTCGTTGTGGTCATAGTCGTTTGGGACGCGGTTCAATAGATTCTGATATTCACGCCCAAACAGCTTGTCCCAGTTTTTGCGAACCTCTACCCGCTCATCTTGAACGGCTGCGGACATCATGCCGAACAGCACAGGCAAGACACGCTGGGCATCTTCACGATCTCGAATGATGCGCTTAATCAGTTCCTGCTCAATGTTGCGCCGTGCTTCAACGTAAGAATACAGCACGCCATAGATGCGCCCCAACTCATGCGCCACAACGGGGATGTGCTGCACTTCAAATTTGGCGGGGCTGGGTACGCCTGTGACTTGCCGTAGTGCGTGCCAGATGGCTTGGCTGCATGATGGTTTGTAGGCTGTGCCGTTGGTCAAGCTGTAGATCAGGCGTTTGATGTTGAGCATGTCGCTGTTGGTCATGTAGTCGCGCTTTTCGACTGGTTTGGGTAGTGAGTAGCCGCCTGTCTTGCGGATGGTGGGCAGGACTTCGGACGTGACCCACTTTCTAAACTTGTGCTGAGGTGTGCCTTCCTTCATTGCATTACGGTTTCTCATCACCAAGGCATACATGCCAGATTCGTTGACGATATTCACGTTCTGCTTCCCACCAAGGGTGTCAATTGAACTTACACCCTTTTCATCGCCATCAAGTGACTGAATAGCCATGCTCGTATTGGCTAACTCTAAAGCAGCGCAAACGTCAGCCGCAACAAACCAAGGCTCGTTGTTGATCATTACTACACGGACATCATGGGTTGCATGAAAAGAAAAGGTTGATAAAGCATTCATGGCGATTACTCCGATAACAGGTTTTGAAAGCCTGTCAACCTATCGCCAAATAGGGTGACAAACTGGACGGGGTTGGCGAACTGGCGTTATCGGCTACCAGCAGACGTGCTTTCACACATCTCCCCATCCAGTCTGTCATAACGGTAAATTTGGGTTCAAAACGCCACGCTCAGACAACAAACATGACCCCAAATTCATTAGACGTAAAAAAAGCCGCACCAACGCGACTGGATGCCGATAAAACACATTGCAGGTCGCCAAACCTGACACCCGATTTTGCGGGTGCATGATTAGAGTATTGCCCAGACCTAAGCTTGTCAATGGGGCTAGCCAAAATGTAGCCCATAGGCTACAATTATTTTGTATGTTGATTGAGCTTGCAACATGAGTATGTTTGAAGTTACGCAGTTGCCTGAATTTGATGAATGGCTATCCAACATCAAAGACGGCATGACGCGCCGCCGATTAGCTCGTCGTCTTGAACGTGTCGCTCAAGGTAACTTTGGCGATGTTGAACCTGTTGGTGAGGGCGTTAGCGAGATGCGTGAACACTTCGGTGGAGGTTGGCGGATGTATTTCGTTCAACGTGGTCAAACGCTGATTGTGATGCTGGGTGGTGGTGTTAAAGACACACAACAACGCGACATTGCCAAAGCCATTGCATTGGCTAAAACGATTGAGGATTGAGTCATGGTTAAAATTGCAGATTTGAAACGCTTTGACATGGCGGAACACTTGGATACTGAGCAGGCTGTTACTGAATACCTGACCATTGTCCTTGAGGAAAATGACCCCGCAGCGTTTATGGACGCACTGCATACTGTTGCCCGTGCGCGCGGAATGACCCAAATCGCCAAAGAAGCGGGCGTAAACCGAGAATCCCTGTACAAATCTTTAAACGGTAGTGCCAGCCCACGCTTCGATACCGTTTACCGTGTATTGGATGCTTTGGGTGTCAAATTGGTGGCCGTGCCCAAAACAGCGCATTGATAGACTAAACCACACACCTATCCCACTTGCCCACCCATGCCCAATCCGCCTGTAATCAAGTGCGCCAACTGTCGATCTGACACATTCTGGGTCATGCTGTCATCACTGCTGCTGGTCGGTGCAGGTGACGATGGCGTATTCAGTCGCTGTGCCACGCTAGGCTGTGCAGGCAGTTTGATTGCAGCCGCGCGTACTGGCAGATACGGCATTGAGGGTGCAATTAGTTTAGTGGTAGAACGGCTACCAAGATTGATCGTTGGCGGTGTTGGTTGCTGTTCAGCATACTCAGCCAGTGCTTTGGGTGACGTGGGCAGTGTGACTGGCGCTTGTTGTGTAGGCTGACTCTGAATTGGATCAGGTGATACAGCAGGTACTGATTGTGCTTCCAGTTGTTGAGCCTTTTGTGTAGTGCTGTTTTTATAGTTTCTGCGCCTTTGGTCATGTTTTGCCGAATTAAAAACTGCACCAGATTTTAGCCGTGTTTGGCCGTATGCCCAGCGCACATAATTCTTACCTAAAATGGGTGCAGCAGCTTCAGGATCGATATTCGGGTTAGCCAAGAATTGGTTTTTGGTTTGAGCATACGCAGGATCATTTTTGATTTCGCCTACAGCAAACTTAGCCATTGCATCAATAGCTTGCTGACCTTGTCTGATTTTACCATCAGAACCAATCAACCCCTGATCTTCTAGGCTTTTGACCAGACGTGTCTTACGCTCACCTTGCCAACTAAAAATACCTAAATTTTGTGCATTGTTCGCTGAGTCGGTATGCGTTCCAAACATAGCTTGGGGGTTAAAGTCATTCTCCCTGCCAACCTCAGCGGTCATTGCAATCGCTTGGTTCTTGCTCAATCCCTCCTTCCTAAAAGCAAGATATGTCATGGCTTGATAGTCACCAGCCGCAGCCGTACCACCTTGCTGATTAGCTGCATCTGTTTTGAGTCCAATCCGATTGATTGAGTCTGGTGCAGTGCCATCATCCCAGTAATCATTAGCCCCACCAAACCAAGCATTCACTGAATTTGCTGAACCACGCACACCATTCATTACACTCTTGGCAAAGCGATTACCTGCACCGAT
>JBBKWW010000146.1:0-5961 GCA_037969155.1 Moraxellaceae bacterium | reverse complement strand
CTATACTGAGATTATCCAGCCAATATGTCAGCAATCCTGACCGAGCGAGGTCTCTCATGTCATCTTATCCAGCCCAAATGAGCCAATCAACCCAAAGCACCGTGCAGCACATGCAACGTGCCTATGCGACTTGTCATCTACTTGATGAGCAAGGTCGTGAAGTGCAGATCACTGAACACATGATTTTAAATGCATGCAGAGCTTTACGTCAGCGTTGCCGCCAACCTAAGCAAATGTAAAAAGCTGTACACGGCTGTCAGTTTGCCCCGTACAATCGACTGCTTAATTCGCTTTGATGATGGCAGATGATGACGGCATTACCGAATAATTTGACTCCAATTACCGCTTGTTTAAACCGCATGCAACAGCATGCGGCACAGCGCTCAGCTCAGCTCAGCTTCGAAACGGTGACGCTTAATGATGCGTTAGGCCGTGTTTTGGCTGAGCCAATGATCTCGTCACTTGCCGTACCCCCGCTCGATAATAGTGCAATGGATGGCTATGTCTGCCGTGCCAGTGATGTGCAACTTGGGCAAGCTTATCCGGTGACTGGCGTGTGTTATGCAGGCCAAGCGCCGCAAGAGCTGTCAGCAGGGCAGGTGTTGCGGATTTTTACTGGTGCGCCGATCCCTGTGGGTGCAGATGCCGTGGTGATGCAAGAAAACACCAGTACACCCGCCGCAGATCAGATCATGCTGCAACAACTCCCCAAACAAGGCGAAAATATCCGCCGCGCTGGACAAGATATCCAGCACGGACAAGTGGTGTTGCCGATTGGAACCCGTTTGGGTGCGGCAGAGATTGGTTTATTGGCCAGTATTGGTGCAGCAACAATCAACGTCTATCGACGATTGCGGGTCAGTGTCTTGGCGACTGGTGATGAATTGGTCAGCGTCGGGCAGCCGTTAGCAGTGGGGCAGATTTATAATAGTAATGCACCGTTATTGGTCAGCTTGTTGCAACAGCTCGGTTGTGATGTGGTCAGGGTTGCGCAAGTGCCGGATCAACCCGCAGTGCTACAAAAAATGCTGCTAGAAGCTGCCGAAAGCAGCGATTTGATCCTCACCAGTGGGGGGGCTTCAGTCGGTGATGCGGATCATTTAAAGCCTGTCTTGCAACAAATTGGTGCGATTGAGCAGTGGAAAGTGGCGATTAAGCCCGGCAAGCCGTTGGTATGGGGGCGAGTAGGTTCAGCAGAAACAAGTACCCCATTAATTGGTTTACCTGGAAATCCGCAATCAGTGTGGGTGACTTTTTTAATTTTAGCATTGCCGTATATTAAGCGTTATCAGGGTCAGACTGAGCGATTATTACCCCTGAGCTTTCCTGTGGTGGCGGGGTTCAGCCGCACAAAAGTACAAAATCGTGCCGAATACGTACGCGTGCGCTTACAAGATGCGCAGTTAGTCCCACACTCCAATCAAAGCAGCGGGGTGCTGTCTTCTGCGGTTTGGGCGGATGGGTTTGCAGTGATTGACAGTGGGCAAACCGTCGACGTTGGACAGTCCGTGCCTTTTTTGCCATTTTCAGGTTTGTTGGGGTAGGCGGTGGCTAGGGTGCGGATTGCACACCCTAGGGCCTGTTGACGTTTGAGCCACGGCTCGCGTGCGAAACGTCAACAGACCCTAATGTCCGACCTATATTGTTGAATCATTGTGCTTCTGGGTCAGCAATATGCGCGGTGAGTTGTTCGAAGGTTTGGATTTCCTCTTCAAGCAGACTCAGCAGACTTTGAATCCGCGGCAGGGTTTTACGACAGGCGGTAATGCCGACTTCGAGTTTGCCCATATAGCTGGTTAAGGTGATATTGATCGCCTGACCATCCATGACGATAGATACTGGATACATGGCGTCGAGTTGTGCACCATTCCAGTACATCGGTTCACGCGGGCCAGGCACGTTTGAGATCGTCAGGTTAAATGCTTGCAGTTTCGGTAAAATCCCCGACACCAGATTCAAGCCGGCAACTGAATAAATAATCCCACTGTAATTAATGATTTCAGTCGGTGACATGCGACTAAAGCGCTTTTTAGAGTTCTGCACGCTGCGATGAATCATCTCAATCCGTTCGAGTGGATCGGGACGATGCGTCGCAAGATTGGCCAAAATCATGGTGATTTGATTGCCACTATCACTGCCATCTTGACGCAGTGAGACCGGAACCATTGCGATTAAGGGTTTTTTCGGCAGTGCGCGTTGATTGAGTAAATAAGCACGTACTGCACCAGAACAGACCGCGAGGATCACGTCGTTGATGGTCATGCCGAGTTTTTTGGCGATACTGCGGAAGCGCTGTAGTGCGTAGGACTGTGCTGCAAAGCGACGAGAAGCTGAAACGGGTTGGTTTAAGATCGAGCGAGGTGCTTGAAACACCGACACACAGTCTGGATTGTCACGTAAATCACGGATTGAGCTAATCACCTCACGCGTCACGGTCGGTACAGCCTGCAGTTGCTCATTGAACATGCCAATCATTTTGGCACTTTTGCTGATCGGGTTGCGTGCTGGTTTTTTTAGCTTGTTATTTTTGACGGCCCATACGGGCACAATCCGTTTATCCGTTGCGGATAGGGAGAGCGATTGTTCGAGTAGTCGCATGCCAGCGATACCATCGACCATCGCATGGTGCATCTTGAAGTACATGGCAAAGCGGCCATCTTCAATCCCTTCAATAATATGACATTCCCACAGGGGTTTGGCGCGATCAAGCAGTGCAGAGTGCTCTTGTGAAACATAAACGAGCAGCTCGCGAATCCGACCAGGCTTCGGTAGTGAGATATGCCGAAAATGGTGATCAAGATCAAATTCAACATCTTCATCCCAGAATAGCCCGTCAAGTACTTGGTTAAACGGCGGGACAGGTAGTGCGCGTGAGTTACGAATATCTTGTACCAACTGGTAGACAAAATCTTCAGGTGCACCTTCTGGTAGGCGAAATAGAAGTAACCCACCGACGTGCATCGGCTGTTGGCGTTTTTCTAATGATAAGAATAGCATGTCAATTGGGCCAAGTGCACGCATGAGATATCCCTCAAAATTAATAACTGATCAATGGATGATTGTGGTGTGAGATCAGGACGATATCGTCTGTCATGACAGATCATATGTCGAACAATCCCCACAAAACGCACTATAACATGCTGTAGCAGCAAGCGTGCCAGATTGACTGATCGGTTGCATAAAAATGATCAAAATCAAATATCGGCTAAAGCTGAACGCCATGCGACTGAAGATATAGGCGAATCACTACAACAGCCTATAATTGTTAGACAGTCTTTATGGTGTGTGGTCACTGCCATCAGCGGATAGGACGCAGTTTCGCCCCGCTCGCTTTGCACAGTATAGTTGGTGATCTGCACGCGCAATCCATGATTCGATGTCTTCATCCGCATGCCGCGTGGCGGTACCAAAACTCATGGTTAACTGAATGCTGTGCTGTTGATAGGCCGTCAGACTATTTTCAATCGCCTGTCGAGTGTTTTCAGCGACTTGATGTGCTGCCTTGGCATCGCAGCCTTTGAGGACAATTAAAAACTCTTCACCACCCCAGCGACAGACAAAATCCGAGGCACGTAGATGGGTTTTTAACGAATTTGCCACCGTTTTGAGTGCCGCATCACCCGCCAGATGCCCATAGTCATCATTGACTCTCTTAAAAAAATCAATATCAGTCAGTAATAAGGACAAAGGCATTTTTTGGCGAATACTATCCTGTGTCATGTTGGGGATCACCATCTCAAACGCACTGCGATTGGGCAGTCCGGTCAAGCGATCCATGGTCGAGAGTCGTTCGATCTGGCGCTGATAACGCCGAATCGCGAGATGCGTGAATAGCAGCGCGCAGAAGGTAATGACCACACAGAGTGCCAGATTCAAATACAGGGTATGTCGAATCGACGCAGTGGCATCAGCCTCATTTTTTTCGACCACTAAATACCATTTTAACTCTGGGATATAGCGCACATTGACCAGATAGTTGGTATGCGATTTTTGGTATTGATAGGTTGCATTGTCCTGCTGTGTCAGTTGCTCGGCAATTTGATTGAGTCCGTCAATGGCTGCAATCTGACTGCCTAGCGGTTTTCCGCTATCACCAGATAACATCACTGTGCCCTGTCGATTGACGAAATACACGTTACGCTGATAGCGTGCTTGGTAGTCGCCAATCAGTGCTTGTACGTCGCCGACCGTGATGCCGACGCCAGTCACGCCGATATACTGACCAGCATAATCAAACATGCGATGATTCACGAACACGATTAAGTTGTTACTGATTTTTCGGTCATGATCGACATTGAGTTCGTACATCAGCTTGAGCCGGCGTACGTTAAAATACCAATCATCGTCAGGGTTGTCGGCAGATAGGGTTTTGCGGTTGCCGTTGCCATAGTAGTAGCGCAGTGTTTGGTCGGACACAAAGAAACTGGTAAACGCATTGGATTTTTCTTGTACATCTTGCAGGTATTTGTGGACTGATTCAGGGTTTTGCTCACCTGCTAAGACCCAGTCGCGCAGAAACGTATCTGATGCCATCATGGCCGAAATAAAAACCGGTCGTACCAGATCTTTTTGGATTTCTGAATAGATGTTATCGGTGGTCAGTGGCAGTTCATTGTTAATAATCGAGTCACGGATCAAGGTTTTAGAGACGTAAAAACTAGCCATAGACGTGGCTAAAAAACCAATACTCAGCACGACTAATAAAAAAACAATCAAGTGGTGTGGTTTGCTAAAGCCGGATTGTTGTTGTGCAGATGGCAGCGGTTGGCGTGCTGCGTGGCTGCCCAAGTTCTGTGGCTGGTCGCGCTGCATCGACAGAAACCCTCATCTTTTAAGATGGCTATTTTAAACTATTTTGTGTTGCGGTAAGAGAGGCTTTTGGCCGGATCGTTGGATAATTTCAGCAATACTCACTTGCTGTACAGTCTCAGCTATTGGACAATCACGGCAGATGACTCTAGGGGACAAGCAGATGACTGATTTACAAAGCGAAGATTTGGTCGTGGGCACAGGCAAGACCTGCGTGAAGGGTGCACTGATCACGGCGCACTATACGGGATGGCTGGTAGATGGGACGAAGTTCGACTCGTCGCATGATCGTGGCCAGCCGTTTCAGTGTGTGATCGGCACGGGGCGAGTGATTAAGGGCTGGGATCAGGGCATGATGGGGATGCAGGTTGGCGGCACGCGGCGCTTGCATGTGCCTGCGGCGTTGGCGTATGGGGCGCGTCAAGTCGGCAGTGTGATTGCACCGAATTCGGATTTGGTGTTTGAGATTGAGTTGCTGGAGGTGCTGACGCGGGATGAGGAAGACGTGTTAGCGGTTTAAGATGGCGAGTAATTCTTCCGGTCGATAGACGGGGAGAGCAGCGCCTTTAAAGTCCTTGATATTGCGGGTTACGATTGCGTCGCAGCCGATTTGTGCTGCGGCACAATATAAGACAGCATCTTCAAAATCTGCTGCATTGGCATTTAGGGCAGTTTCAATCACCAATTGATTGACTGGCGCAACCGAGAACAGTTGCATCAATAGTTTTAAACTTTGCTCAGTATTGGTTTTGCCGAGCGTTTTAGCCATCAAATAAAATAATGTGGTGACCGTGGTTGCACCGAGATAACCTTGTATCTGATTGCGTTCGACCTGTGCCATCAGTTGACTGGCTGCATCAACAAAAGGCTCACGTTTCAGCAGCACATCCAAGATGATATTGGTGTCAAATAAGACTTTCATTGATATTTTGCTGCCAAATAATCACGGTAATCTTGGCGATCATCGGCAATGTCAGCCTGTTGCAGTACGCCGCACAGTTGTGCGGTGATCGGCGGCAGGGTTTTTGCAGCTTCAGACGAGGTTGGTTGTAGCTGCACAAAATAATCGGCGATCAGTTGTGAGAGTGATTTGCCAGACTGTTTGGCGTAGATTTTTGCTTGAGCGATCAGTTCTTGTTCCAGCCGGATGGT
>JBBKWW010000145.1:0-5169 GCA_037969155.1 Moraxellaceae bacterium | reverse complement strand
TTCACGTAGGCAAGCCACTGAACCGCTTGCTCAGTCCGTATGCTGAGTTGCTATTATGTATTTTTTTACCCCTCGTTGTAAGAAGTCCGGCACTCAGCCGTCTATATTATTGAGTCCATAGCAGGTGCTGTGCGAATTCAGTCTTTTAAACCATGTAGGAAAATGATCATGTCTAAACTCAGTTCAATGACTTCGGTCGCCAGTGTGCTGGCGATGACCTTGACGGGTGCCAGCCTGACCGCTTGTGCTGTTCCAACAAAATACGGCGCACCGATGGCAGCATCAGAACAAAAAGCAGCCGATGCTCGCTGTGGTGCAGCAAAACCTGACGGCGCACATAAAATGGCAGATGGTCGCTGTGGTGCAGCAAAACCTGCTGATGGGCATAAAATGGCAGATGGTAGCTGCGGCGAAGGCAAGTGTGGCGCTGCGAAATAGTGATGACCAACTGCGCTGGGGTCATCAAGCGATTGCCCCAGCATGTTCATAACCTACTGAGTATGTGTGATGCGCTTATCGGTTGGAGATTCAGCTCCTCATATCCAGCTTCCTGATCTCACAGGGCAGTCCTTCGAATTAGCAGCAGATCAGGCAACACTAACGTTGATTGCATTTCATCGTTTTGCCGGTTGTCCATTTTGTAATTTACGCTTGCACCAACTGATTCAACGCTATCCAGCATGGCAAGGCCGATTGGATGTGGTGGTGATTTTTGACGCTACCTTGGCAAATTTGCAGCAGCATGCGACCGATCATCAGCCGCCATTTCCAGTGTTAGCCGATGCCAAAAATACGGCCTATCGTGCCTATGGTGTAGAGCATTCTTGGTGGGGTGTGGCCAAAGGCATGATCTGTCGCCTGCCCACCTTGCTGCAAGCCATGCGTCAGGGTTATTTGCCAAAATCTTTACAGGGTCGCAAAGACACCATGCCGGCCAGTTTTATTGTTGATCAGCACGGTACGATTCAACTGGCCTATTATGGGCAGGATGAGGGCGACTACTTACCGCTGGCACAGATTGATGCTTTGTTACAGCAGGTTGATTCGCGCTTGAAACAGGGCGCTTAAAAAAGGAGGCTGATGTGAGTCGTCCACTATGTGGTGCAGGTCTAGGATTGCGTCGAGATTTTTTGACAGAATGCTTGGCCGGTCAGCTTGTATCGCCAGCAGCAGATTTTTTGGAGATTGCACCAGAAAATTGGCTGGGCTTCGGTGGTCGACACGCCAAACAATTGGAGCAACTTGCCACAAATCACAGCTTGGCTTGTCATGGCTTATCGCTGTCGATTGGTGGCTTGCAACCCATCGATGTGGCTTTTGTTCAAAAAATAAAAATATTTTTGGAGCGTTACCATATTGAGGTGTATTCGGAGCATCTGAGCTATACCAATGATGGCGGCTATCTATATGACCTGTTGCCGATTCCGATGACACTGGCAGCCGTCAGTTATGTGGCGCAACGGGTGCAGCAGGTGCAAGATATCTTAGGACGGCGCTTGGTGCTGGAAAACGTCTCGACCTATGCGATGCCGAATGCCGAGATGACTGAAGCGGAATTTGTGTGTGCGGTGGCTCAGCAGGCGGATTGCGAGTTGCTGCTGGATGTGAATAATATCTATGTCAATAGCATCAATCATGGCTCAGACCCACAAGCCTTTATGCAGGCCATACCTGCCGAGCGGGTACGTTACCTGCATGTCGCGGGGCATTATGTCGAAGCGGCAGACTTGCTGATCGACACACATGGTGCCGATGTGGCTGATCCCGTCTGGCAGTTACTCGATCAGGCGTACGATCTGATCGGCGTGAAACCGACATTGCTGGAGCGTGATTTTAATCTGCCGCCGTTGCCGATCTTGTTGCAAGAAGTGGCACACATTAAAACCCGACAAGTTGCTGCGCAGCAGCGACGAGAACAGCGATGCGCACCACTCGCCACAGAAATACCCACTGTGTGTGGTCAAGTGACAGGGCGGCTAGCCGATGTCCGCTAATTTTCAGCAGGTGCAGCGAGAGTTTTGTGCTTGGATTCGCCAGCCCGAGCAACAGCCATTGCCGGATCAGGTCGAGAGATCACGGATGCAGGTGTATCGTGAGTTGTTGTTTAACAATGTCTGTGATTTTGTGGATCGGGTCTATCCGGTGGCACAGTCGATCTTGCCTACGGTGATATGGCAGCAGTTAAAGGCTGATTTTTTTAGTTTTGCGCGTTGTGACTCGCCATTTTATATGGATATTTCACGCCATTTTCGCGAGTATTTGTCCGAAGTCGAGCATCCAGTGCTACAGGATTACCCGTGGCTGCTGGAGTTGCTTCAGGTGGAGTGGCTGGAACTGTACTTGGATTGGGTCGAGATGACGTGGCCGCCGACAGCACAGCGGCTAGCGTTGCAACAGCGCTCTGCTGAGCAGTGGATGCAGGTCTCGCGGCTGTCGCTTGCTGTGCCGATTTGGGTACTGGCCTACCAATGGCCAGTCTATCAGTGGCGCGTTGGCGATTTAATCAGTGCGACTGTTGAACCTGCCCCAGGTGTCGTGGTGGCATGGCGTGATCAAGCGGATCAGGCGCATCTCGAGCCAGTGATGCCGATTACTGCGCTGGTCTTAGAGTGGATGGTTGAGGCCGCTGATGGCTTTCATGCACAAAGCCTGTGCCAGCAGTTACAGCAAGTACTGCCACAACTGGAGCAAACTCAGGCAGAGGATTGGCTACGGCATGTGTTGGAGTGGTTGCAACAGCGTGAGTTGCTGATGTACTGCGGCGAGTCAGCATAATGTACAGCGATCACGTATAGTGCAGTGACAAAGCCAAGACAAAGCCAAAGCCAAGGGATGGATCATGACCAGTCACGCAATCGATCGCAATCTCATGCAAGATACACAGTTCATTCATGCTTTACGTGTGCAAATGCTGCGGTTTGCGACGTTACAATTGGCAGATGCCCATCTGGCAGAAGATGCGGTGCAAGAGGCGTTAATGAGTGCATTTCAACATATCGATTCCTTTTCCGGTCAGTCGGCGTTTAAGACGTGGGTATTTTCGATTTTAAAAAATAAACTTATTGATCAGTTACGTCAGCAAAAGCATGTCTCAACCCTGTCTAGTTTGTTTGCCGATGATGAGGCGGAGCAGGCCAGTATGGAGCAGTTGTTTAATGACAAAGGTCACTGGCATCTGTCCGAGCGCCCTGTCGCGTGGACGCTGCCTGATCAGTCTGCTGAGAACCAAGCGTTTTGGCAGGTGTTTGAGGCGTGCTTGACTCATTTGCCAGCCAGACAAGCACAGGTGTTTATGATGCGGGAGTTTATTGAGCTTGAAACCGATGAGATCTGTAGCAAGCTGACACTGAGTGTGAGCAATTTAAATGTATTGATCTATCGCGCGCGTCTTAAACTACGCGAGTGCCTTGAGAACACATGGATGTTGCAGGAGGATTGTTCATGTTGACTTGTCAGCAAGCCACCCAGTTGTTATCGGAGCGTCAAGATCGCCCATTGCAGGTGAATGAAAAACTGTCTCTGACGTTGCATACCAGTATGTGTCTTGCTTGTCGTCGATTTGGTCAACAAATGCTCAAGCTCAGTGATCTCTCGAAACAGTATATACAATACACTGGCGCCGATGTGCTTGATCCCGCCAGCCCAATGCCAGATGCGACTCAACCAACTCGCGACTAAAGCCACAGTCGGCACTTACCAAGTCTGAGCGGTCTTAAGTCATACAAAGCCTGATCCGCGTCAAGGCTTTGCATGTTTTTTTGCTGCTCATGAGGTCTACAGCGTTGTCGCCCACTCAGGCACGAAGGCCAGCGCCAAAATCTCAAGCTGCTTGTCTAAGCCAGTCAGTACCAAGATCCCTAACACGAGCAACAGCCAGCCCAGCATTTTCTTGACCTTGACGGTGTTTTGCAGCATCTCTGGTTTGAGTTTTTTTAAGGCTTTAGCCGATAGCATGCCCGCAATCAGCAGCACCAGCGCGGTGCCTAGACCAAAACTCAGCATGATGATAAATGCTGTCCCCATTTGCTGTCCCATCGACGCCAGTGCAATGGCTGCGCCTAAGGTTGGCCCGACACACGGCAGCCAGACCAGACCCAGCAACAGCCCTAAGCCAAACTGACCGATCCAGCCCGCCCGAGTATCATCGGCAGGGCTAAAGCGTGCGGTGAGTGCGGACAGCTTGATACTCATCCACTCGCCAAGCTGGCGACTGATCAGCGTTAAAGCGGCCACAATCAACAGAATCGCTGCAAAATACCGAAACAGCTCAGGGTCAATATGGGCATTCACCAATAAAAAGCTCAGCAGCGTTCCTGCAACCGCAAACGACACACTGAGCCCCAAGGCTAGCGCGTACGGACCAAAGCGACTCTTGCCCGCCGCTGATCCCATCACAATCGGAATCAGTGGCCATACGCACGGCGAGAGTACACCAAGGATACCCGCCAAAAAAGCGAGAGGAATTGCTGCAATTTCTAAGCTCATGCGCGAAACTCCTGAGTCTATACGGCCTAGAAGCCTTGAAATAACCGTTGGAAAAATCCAAGTTTTGGCGTTTCTGCCTTGACGGTCGGCGTGCTGCTCACCGAGCTGTTTGCGGATGGTGCTGCTGTACCGCGCAGGGTATCGAGTATTTTAAATATTTCGCTGGGACGTGTTTCAGCCACACTAAAGTCGACTTGCTCTTTGCCTTTAAACGCGACAAATGTCGATTGGCGCGGTGCTTTAAAGTACGTGACCCATTTTTTTTGGCTGTCAAAATCGACTTTTAACGCAGTAATGCCACTGTTTGGATTTTGCCGCTGGTAAGAGTCCAACACCAATCCTTGTGATTTACAGGTCGAACACCATTTAGCACTAATATCAATCAAAACCGGTTTGTTTTCAGCCTGTAATGCCTTAAAACGTGTTTCAGTAAACGGTTCAAAGGTCAGTGCTTGTACCGAGCTGACCATGCCCAATAACATCACGCCAATTGCGGTATAGGTTGCAGTTCTATTCAGTCGCATCAGTGTTTCCTCAATCAAAAATTAAAACATTGCCAATCAATTGCCAATCAATACCCAGCGATGCTGAGTTGGGTGAATGTTGAATTTGACGGATTGAAGGCTCAGACTGTTACATCAGAAGTGTGGTTGCTGTGTAAGTGTGGTTTGAGCGGGCAAAATG
>JBBKWW010000144.1:0-10828 GCA_037969155.1 Moraxellaceae bacterium | reverse complement strand
TGATCCGCTTTGACCATAAAACAATCAACCAACTCAGACTGCAATCGCTGGTGCATGCGGTTCCAAAGCCGCCAAGGCGTGATCAGACGCGAGGGATGTGACAGCGACCATGATTGCTGGTTTGTACTGCCGTCAGTTTTTCGACGACGAGGGTGTACAACAGTTTCGACAGCAAATACAGCTCAGCCAATTTACTGCCTTTCTTGGCATGAAGCTGGTCTAGCTTTAACAAGCTTTTCATATGTTGCTGACGCAGCAAAAAAACGTTAGCACCCCCTAGTCAGTGCGGCCTTATGTTTAGACGTGCTTGATTTGTCGAAAAATACTCTCATCTTTAATGCTGTGATCATTTGCCAGTAGTAGCGCTTTGCTCAGAATCAGCGACAGCATGAGATCTCCTTCAAACGGTAGGTAAATATCGACTATGGATTGTTCAACTGCCTCATGATCAGGAACAATACACAAGTATTGGTCATTTGGTGTCATTAAGATATTGCCACTGCCCAAATGGATTTTATAAGTTCTGAGATGACCTTTTACATGTAAATATTTTTCCTCAAAGTGACATTGTGAGGCAATCACCAGCTTGGAGATAATCAAATCTAACGCATCTTTACGCACGCTTGCTGATGCTGTTAAATCATTTGCTGCACTATGATACCAATACTCTCTAAGATCTGGATGTTGTAATGTATTGTGCAGTGTTGCTTCTGTACCAATAGAGCAGGTGCCAATGAACAGATCAATATCCCGCATGACTTCAGAAAAAACCAATGGCGGTACATCTTTTAACGCCATTGTTTCAGAGTTTTTCGTGGTGTCATAAAAAATAACTGCGCCTGTATCGATATAAATAAACAGGCCACCAGGGTTAGGAATGAGTCTATTGCGGTCCTGTGTTGGGTTGATTTCAAGCCGTGCATGTATGTTGTTTGAGGCATGAAAATAGGCATCATTTGCACCATCCCAATCTCCTTGTAAGCGATACTGCCAGTCACGATCTTTACATAAATCTGCAAATTTATGCTGCATGATAAAATGACCTGCGTAACGTTGTGACTGAGTGCCAGCAGATTCTTCAGCGGGGGTGATGAGATAGACTTCTCTAAAGGCTTGCTTAAATGGTTGTACAATCTTTTGAGTTGTTAAAATAGTCCGCCATGCTTGGATTTCTGCAACAGTCGAAAAAATAGGATGCCACAATTTAACTGCTGTATGTGTGCTCCATTCAGGCAGGCGTTGCCCCTCTGCATCTTGCCAGCAACCATCTGACCATAACCCATGATAGCGTGTACCTTCATGCTCAAAGCACCAAATCATTTTTTTGGCCAGCCAGCCGAGTACACCATGCTCCATCCAACGCTTTTGCCATGTGTCAAATGTCCAGACACGCGCTTCACGATAGCTTTTCTCTAAGCGGGAGCTGTGACCAGTCAGCAAGGTTGCCAATGTGGTGGCGGTGTTTTTAAACTCTTTTAGCTCATCTTTATAAGATTGCTTGATGGGTGCAGGGACACTTTTGAGTAATTTATCATTTTTAAGCCAGTGGCTATGTACCTTATTGCGTTCATCCATATGGATTTTCCCAACATAATCACCCAGTGAAACCTGTATAAGCCCCGCTTCCTGCCACTGAAAATCAGGAACCGCAATATCTGCTAAATCTGCTGCGGTCATGCCATATCGCTCAGCCGATGATTTGAGCGCTTTGTGAATGGCAGCTTGCGCAGTCGAGTATCGAATTTTTTGTTCTAATAGTGTCAGTTGTGTGACCCCTTTGATACCGATTTCGCCCAGTGCATATAGTCCTGCATTGGATGCCGCGCCAGCACGAGCACCTTTACCTTTAACTTTGATATAGCCAAAATTAACGAGATTGGCAATTGAGCTCGCCAAAATATCCTCATTGCCCAGACTTGCAGTCCACAATAAGCCTTTAATCACGGTGCTGTTATTGGGGCTAAAAGGCTGGTCAGCTTTTTTTGGAGAATGGATCACCATCCATTCAAACCATTGTGCAAGTCGCATGCTGAGGTCTGCAATCGGCAGTATTAGGTTTTTAGCAGATTTCAGCCATCTCGCAGAAGGTTTGCTGCCAGTTGCGGTTGTCGCGTGCTGCCACAGGTCGAGCCATGCTTGATAGTCTGCTGCGGTACAGGTGTCTAAGTCTGCTTGGATCATGGCTGGCCAAGCAATGGTTTTCCGTTCAGAAGCCTCCTCTGGACTCATGGTGTAGTAATGTAGGTTGTAAATATATAAGAGGGCAGTATGCTCTAAGGGCAGTAATACACGCTCGTTCATTGGAGTTACCTCGTTGGTCGTTTGATTGGTATTTGGGTTGGATGTCAGCGGTAGTTGTGAGGTTGCAATCTCAAGGAGTCGTGCTTTAGCCACCCACGAGTGGTATCATTTTGATAAACTGAATTACAGAGCTTTCAAATAAATCAACGTCTTGATTAAGATCTGTCTGCTGGTGCTCATCGACTAGCACGATGTAGCGGTGACGCTTAAAGTCGTTGATTGCTTTTTGGTATTCAAGCTCGGGATCGATATTTTTTTTGGCGTACCCATTCAATAGAGACTCCATTGCTGTCGGTTGAATAAATAGAGAGTTGGATATAATGTTGCTTTTTGAGAGCTGCTCGATTTCATGATAAACCCGCTCTTTAATCAATTGCTGCAAGGTAGTACGCGTGCTGATGATGGGTAGTGACAGTCGTTGTATGAGTTTCCCTGACAAGGTCTGATCACAGATGACAACATGAATGGTCATGTGGATTACTCTAAATATTGGATATTTAAACTGTACACCAGCGTAAAAAGCCGATCAATCGCTATACTGCTGATTGCGACAATTTGTGTCGTTTGATTGTTATGGATTGCTATCATGTCTGATCTGGCTTTTGTCTTCGAGTGACTGTTTAGCAGCTGTTGCAAGGCAGGAGTCGAGGGCTCGAGTCCTGCCGAGGATGCCATATGCTGGATTAGACAATCGGCATTAAGTCAGGCACTTGCTTGGCCAAGGCCAGACGTTGCTTGCCAGCCGTCGCGCCGAGCAGCACAAAGCCGCGCAACTGCCCCGACCCATCCAGCGCACGGGCAATCATGCCATCTTCAAGAATTTCATTTTGCCAAGTGACATCCAGATTAGCCGGTTCTGGCAAGACAACCAAAGGCGCAGCAGGGGTTTTGACCGCCACGGGCATCGCAGGATAGTGCACCGCAGTGGGCTCAGCGGATAAGGTTTTGGCCAATGCACGGGCTTGCTGCATCAGCGGCATCACATACGGTAATAAATGCCCTTCCACTTCAGCACAGTCACCTAGCGCATAGATGTCGGGTTGATTGGTTTCGAGGAGTTGGTTGGTGATGATCCCACGTGATGTGGCGATATTAGCAGCTTGTGCCAAGTCAAGATTCGGGCGTAGGCCAATCGCGGACAGGACCACATCGACCACATAGGACTCGCCATTGGCCAGCTCGACGCGATAAGTATCATCGATTTTAAACACAGCTTGTACCGTAGTCGCTAGTTCAAATTGCATGCCGCTCTGTTCAAGCTGCTGCTGAAACATTTGTGCGGTGTCCACAGGTAGCAATCGCCCCAGTGGAAACGGTGCGAGGTCAACCAATACCACCGTGTGCCCCGTAGCTTGCAAGTCATTGGCAAATTCACAACCAATCAAACCTGCACCGATCAGTAGCACGCGTTTTGCGTGGCTGCGGTGCAAATGTTCATGAAATTTTCGATAGTCGATGAGTGAGTTGACGGTATAGATGTCTTGCACGCCATCGCCTTGGATCGGCAAGCGAATCTGATTTGCACCGACTGCCAGCACCAGTTTGCAATAGGGCTGCTGTTGTGTGAGGCCATTGCTAAACTCAATCGATAGCGAATGTTCAGCCACATCAATTGCTTTCACCTGAGCATGCGCTAAAATCGTTGCTTTGAGGGTTTCGGTCATTTTATTGGCATCGGCCAACGCGATTTTTTCGGGATTTTTATTGCCGACTAGGGCATTTGATAGTGTTGGTTTGGCGTAGTTGACCGCGTCATCGGCAGTCACGAGGACGAGGTCTGCGGCAGGGTTGGCTTTGCGCAGTTCGCGTGCCAGTGTATAGCCCGCCATACCTGTGCCGATAATCACAATAGGGTGTGTCATAGCTGTGTCCTGATGTTAATGTGCTGCCACAAGTGCAGTTTTGATGAAAAAATAGGCTGGTCAGTCACTGAGCCAGCCTATTGCCACGAGACGTAAAAGACAGCTACAGTCGTCGCTTCGGGTTTAATCCGCTTGTATCGTGCGGCTTAGATTTCGATCATTTCAAAATCTTCCTTTGATACGCCACAATCAGGGCAAGTCCAGTCATCTGGAATATCATTCCATTTGGTGCCCGCAGCGATGCCATCTTCAGGCCAGCCATCTGCTTCGTCATAGATCCAGCCACAAACGATACATTGGTATTTTTTCATAACACACTCCAAAAAAAGGGCATTGCCTGCGTATGCCCACATGCTGATGGGCGACGTTGGTCAGCGCAAGATGGCGCGTATTGTGCCACTGTTTAGCGCAGGGTTTAACTGTGCAACGTCCGCTTAATGCAAGGCAAACGCCAAAATATAGCTTATTTGCCCCAAAAATAATGGCCAAAACAACCGATTGAACGCTGGTGCGCTGTCAATCGGTCGTGGCATGAGGATATCCAGCCTGCCATGATGAGTAGACGCTAGCGCCGTGTGGCCAAAAAACGTCCAATCCGGCTAATCGCTTCGCGTAATTCACTTTCGGCAGGTAGGAATACCACACGGAAGTGGTCGGGTGCATCCCAATTAAACCCCGTGCCTTGTACCAGCAGCACTTTTTCGGCCTTGAGTAAGTCCATCATGAAGGCTTCATCGTCTTCAATCGGGTAGATTTTTGGATCAAGACGTGGAAAGCAATATAACGCGCCTTCGGGCTTAACACAGGATACCCCCTCAATCTCATTCAGCATTTGCCATGCCACATTGCGCTGCTGATACAGCCGCCCATTAGGCTCAATCAATTCATTGATGCTTTGATAGCCACCCAGCGCGGTTTGAATCGCATATTGCCCTTGTACATTGGCGCACAGCCGCATAGAGGCCAGCATATCCAAGCCTTCGATGTAGTCGGTGGCCTTGTCTTTATCACCAGAGACCAGCATCCAACCAGAGCGGAAACCGGCAACCCGATAGGATTTGGAGAGGCCATTAAAGGTAATACACAGTAGGTCAGTGGCCAGCGTGGCCAGCGATACATATTCAACGCCGTCATAAACGATTTTGTCGTAGATTTCATCGGCAAAAATAATCAAGTCATGCTTGCGGGCTAACGCAACGATTTGTTCCAAGATCGCACGCGGGTAGACCGATCCAGTCGGGTTGTTTGGATTAATCACCACAATGCCGCGTGTGTGCTGCGTGATTTTGCTTTCCATATCGGCCAAGTCGGGATACCACGAGTTGGCTTCATCGCAGCGATAATGCACGGCCTGACCACCCGATAGATTTACCGCCGCCGTCCACAGCGGATAGTCAGGCATCGGAATCAGCATTTCGTCGCCATTATTGAGTAAGGCTTGCATCGCCATCACGATCAGCTCAGACACGCCGTTGCCGATATACACGTCATTCACGTCGATGGCAGAGCGTAGACCTTTTTGTTGATAGTATTGCAATACTGCTTTTCGAGCTTGAAAAATCCCTTTAGAGTCAGAGTATCCGACTGCGTTCGGTAAGTTTTTAGCAACGTCATTCAGGATTTCTTGTGGTGCTTCAAATCCAAACGATGCCGGATTACCGACATTGAGTTTAATAATCCGATGTCCCTGTTCTTCCATCGCATTGGCTGCTTTGAGCAATGGGCCGCGAATGTCGTAGCAGACATTTTGTAGTTTATTGGATTTTTGGATGCGGCGGCGTGGCTGGTTGACTTGAAATGCTGGCATGACGATACTCGGCAAAGAGGGTGGGACGTTTGGGGATTGACCAGTCAAAATATACTGTTCGCTGGTATTTAAAATTCGTGCAAGCGTCGGTAATTTGGCAATCACGATGCCATTTTCGCCACGCTCCCAATTGGAAATTGCACCGCGTGAAACAGGTTCACCAGCCTCAGTCATCGCTTGTGCAAGTGCTTCAGCCGACAATCCGCGTTCTTTGCGTAAGGCTTGTAGTCGTTTACCACGCTGTTGGCGTAGCGTCAGATCAGCGCTTGTCATGAGGTGCACTCGATGATTGAAAGAAAATCTATCCATAATCTAATATGATTTCAGGTTATTCGCAAGCTGACTTTTATTGCAAGTTATACTTTCCATATGGCGTGCTGTGTTCTCGCGGCGGCCTGTCACACTGCCAAAATCGTAGCGTGGCTAATGTCGGTAACGCTTTTTGCACATTGTTTGACTGAGCAGTGTGGCATGTTGCTCAGGTATCGGTCAGCGGTATAGTATCTATCTGACAGGCCGACCTAGCCGTGGAGTAGCCGAAATGCCAAAGCTGTATAAATCCGACCGTGACTGGCAGCGTGAATTGAGCCCTGACGAATATCGGATCATCCGCCAAAAAGGCACTGAACCTGCATTTACGGGTCAGTATTGGAATAGCCATACTGAGGGTGAATATCATTGTCGCTGTTGTGATGCGTTACTGTTTTCATCTGACGACAAGTATGATTCAGGTAGTGGCTGGCCGAGCTTTATGCGACCGGCGGATGATCGCATGATTGCTGAGCATCGAGACAGCAGTCACGGCATGCTACGGATTGAAGTGACTTGTCAGCAATGCGACGCACATTTAGGCCATGTGTTTCCGGATGGCCCGCAGCCGACGGGACTGCGCTACTGTATTAACTCGGCTTCTTTAGCCTTAACTGCCACTGACGACGCTGTACAAGAGGATAATCTGCCATGACCACGATTTATGATTTTGCTGCCGAGAAACTAGAGGGCGGTGAACAAGCACTGAGCGACTATCAGGGTAAAGTGCTGTTGATCGTGAATACCGCGAGTAAGTGCGGTTTCACGCCGCAGTTTGACGGACTCGAAAAAGTCTTTCAAAAATACCAAGCACAAGGTTTGGTGGTATTGGGCTTTCCATGTAATCAATTTGCGCATCAAGACCCCGCCAGTAATAGCGAAATCGGTGAGTTTTGCCAGCGTAATTATGGCGTGAGCTTTCCGATGTTTGCTAAAATCGACGTGAATGGCAGTGATGCTCACCCGATTTATAAATTCTTGACCAAAGAAGCCAAAGGTATCTTGGGCACTGAGGCGGTCAAGTGGAATTTCACCAAATTCTTGGTGGGTCGTGACGGCAATGTGATTGATCGTTTTGCCACGGCAACCAAGCCAGAAGACATGGTTAAAGACATCGAAAAAGCGCTGAATGTTTGATATCCATTCAGCGTATCCGCGCTGAGTTTGCTCCCCTCCTTTTTTAAAGGAGGGTCGCGCTGGTTTTTTTACCAGCGGTATTTGCCCCAGTTTTCAGGGTTCGCCCAAAACCGTGCATTCAACCAATCCGGCACTTGTTTATACGCTAAAATATTAAATTGCCAAATTTGCCAAGGTTGTTCGGCTTGACCATCGAGCTGACTAAAACCCAGTGCGCGCAATTGCTCTGGCATATCGGTCAGTGCGTCATCGGTCACAATCACCAAGACTCGTCGTGCCAGCAAGTCGCGTAGCCGTGTTAAGCCTTGTGTCGCACTTGGCGGGTCAAGCTCGCCTTGTAGGTGTAATACGGCGAGATCAGAGCGTTGCTGAAACGGTAAGCTGATCAATTGATCGGTTGGGCAGTGCTGCCACGTGGCTGGCCAAGCGTCCTGTCGACAATCACTGCCTACTAACAGCCCTGATTCAATCGGTTTGTCTTGCGCCAAGCGTTCGATCAGCGGCAAAATGTTAAAAGGCCATGCGGTCACAGGCAAATCCTTTTCTATCCGTTTAAGAGTGATCAGTCGGTATGCAATATCAAGGCATTTGCCAAAAAATGCGCGTCCAACTGGATGAAACCGTCGAAACCGAAGATGGAAGTCTTGCGGCAGGCGTGGCCTATAGTTTGGTACTCGATCCATTTGAATGCAAGCTCAGTCCACTCTTGGGACAGTCGTTACAACTCGAATGGTCAGGCGCGATTCGCTGCTTGTCGTGTGGTGCCGCCACCAAAAAATCCTACGCACAAGGTCACTGCTATAAGTGCCTCATCAGCAAAGCCAGTTGCGATTTGTGCATGATGAAACCAGAAACCTGTCACTTTCATCTGGGGACCTGTCGTGAACCAGATTGGGCATTGCAGGTGTGTTTTAATCCGCATATCGTCTATTTGGCCAATTCCAGTGCGCTCAAAGTCGGCATCACGCGTCAAGTCAATATGCCAACGCGTTGGCTCGATCAGGGCGCGACGCAAGCCTTGCCGATCATCCAGACTGCCAATCGCTTCTTGTCTGGGGTGGTCGAAAAGCTATTTGCGCAAGAGCTGGCGGATAAAACCGACTGGCGTGCCATGTTGCGCGGCGCAGCAGAGCCGATTGACTTGCTACAGATTCGTGATGAATTGCTGGCGCGATTTATGCCCGAAATTGAACGCCTGCAACAGGCCCATCCCAACCAGATTGCACTGTTACCTGATGAGACCATGATGCGCCAGTTTGTTTATCCGGTGCTGGCGTATCCTAAAAAAGTCACTTCCCAGAGTTTTGACAAAAAGCCACTGATTGAAGGCACGCTGCTGGGGATTAAAGGTCAGTATCTAATCTTGGATACGGGGGTGCTGAATCTGCGTAAATTTGGTGGATATCAACTGACGGTGAGCGGTTGGCACAAAAAGCAAATCTAAAAAATGAATAGGTTGTTCAGTTATGGTATTAGAGTTGGCTGGTTTAGTGATATTGGATAGGATCTTATTATAAGGGGTGTTGTATGCAAGCAATTGGTATAGTGAGTCGGGTATTGCGTGACTTTGAGGGGGTAGTGCCAAAATCTAGTTGGGGCGAAACCTCATTGTTTTACAATCCAGCGAAAGCTTTGCCGAATGGAGTGTATTTTTGCACTCTTAAAGAAAAAGACGGTGAAAATGACAGGGCATCCAGTCTAGATCGTGAGGGTGTATTCAGATTGAGTATTGGTATATCAACAACGACTTACGCAAAGCTTTTCGGTACTAGACCCAAAAGACCGAGCAAAGGTAAAATTATCGATGCGGAACATGATTTTGCCGCCCTAAACGAACTGATGCCGCACCCGATATACGGATGGATGTCTTGGGTTCAGGTACTTAATCCGAGCGAATCCACCTTTGAGAGCATATTTCCACTGATTGCCGAGGCGCATTCAAGTGCAGTGATTAAATTTAATCGGAAAATGGCCAGCAGATAGCAGCATCTTAACTTTCCTAAAAACCAGCACACCTAATCGTTAAAATCGCTAAACTAGCTGCCCTCGGTGAACTGTCTTTTTGCCTGAATAGTGGAAATCATCATGAAGTTTGAAAAACTAGCCCAAGATGGCCGTGCGCGACGTGGTCGCTTAACCCTCGCGCATGGTGAGGTCGAAACCCCTGCGTTTATGCCGGTCGGCACCTATGGCACGGTTAAAGGCATGTTGCCACGGGATATCGAGGCGATTGGTGCACATATTGTGTTGGGCAATACCTTTCATCTGTGGCTGCGGCCAGGGCTGGAGGTGATTGAGGCACATGGTGGCCTGCATGCGTTTATGCAGTGGGATAAGCCGATTTTGACTGATTCTGGCGGCTTTCAGGTGTTTAGCTTGGGCGCAAAAATCAAAGAAGAGGGCGTAACGTTTCGCTCACCGATTGATGGCTCAAAAGTGTTTTTGTCGCCCGAAAAATCAATGGAGATTCAGCGCGTTTTAAACGCTGATATCGTGATGATTTTTGATGAATGTACGCCATATCCTGCGACGTTTTCCGAAGCACAAAAATCTCTGCAATTATCACTGCGCTGGGCAAAGCGCTGTAAAGACGCGCATGCTGGCAACCCGAATGCGCTGTTTGGCATCGTGCAAGGCGGCATGTATCCTGAGTTACGCGAGGAGTCGTTGGCGGGATTGGAGCAGATTGGCTTTGATGGGTATGCGATTGGTGGCCTGTCAGTCGGTGAGCCGAAAGAAGACATGATCAAAATCTTGGATCATGTGCCGACCAAGCTACCTGCCGATAAACCACGCTATCTGATGGGTGTCGGTAAGCCAGAGGATATCGTGGAAGCGGTGCGTCGCGGCATTGATATGTTTGATTGTGTGATGCCGACCCGCAATGCGCGGAATGGTCATTATTTTATTACTGATGGAATTGTGCGGATTCGCAATAGTCAGTATCGGCATGATATGCAGCGGCTCGACCCGCATTGTGATTGTTACACCTGCACCAATTTTACCCGCTCTTATCTGTATCATTTGGATAAATGCGGTGAAATGCTCGGTGCGATGCTCGGCACGATTCACAATTTACGTTACTACCAGCGCTTGATGCAGGGCTTGCGCGATGCGATTGAGGTCGGGCAGTTGGAGGCGTTTGTGGCTGATTTTTATGCGCGGCGTGGTTTGCCCGTGCCGGAGATGTTAGAAGTATGAAGTGGTTTTTTTAATTCAAAATGTATGTGCTAGATACAGGGATGGTGTGCTTAGACGTGAAAAGGTGCGCATGGCGCACCCGACGGCGGTGTTTAACCTACTTCAAATTGCCACCATGTAAGCCACATTCTTTATGGGTGGCTTCTTCCCACCACCAGCGGCCTTCACGCTCATGTTGATTCGGCAGCACAGGCTTGGTACATGGCTCACA
>JBBKWW010000143.1:0-3485 GCA_037969155.1 Moraxellaceae bacterium | reverse complement strand
CGACAGTCCTGTTTTGCCCAAGCCGACCACGACTCGCAAGCCCCCGCGCTGAATCAACATGCTGTGCTCCCTCTACCCAAATCATTAAACCGCTAGCCGAAAATGGTAGCACTGTGTTGAGGTATTGGGGTAACAGATTCGCGCGGTTTACAGGGTAAAGATACAATGGGCTTTAGAATAATCTGATCGTAGTAACCTACTAGATGAGCTGATTACTGCTTATATTCAGCTTACCTGTTGAGCCGAATACGCACCATAAATCATTTTTTGGCACTATCCGAAAAAATTGCATGCACTTTTTTAACAAGGTAATAAATTAAAAACAAGGAAAAAAAGATCAGAGCAGCTAATAACAAGGTAAACGATCCTTCATCTAAGAAGGACATATTTTGCGATTTTCTATAATCAATAGACACTATGGGTGCTAGAAAAAATGAGATCGTAATACCTACTGATAGTACAGGATTTTGATATTTAAAAATATTCATGCCTTGCACCTCTTGGGTACGACTAGGAATAAACCTATCAAAATCTTGTTGATTGATCTACGACTGCGCAACCACAGCACAGGCCACGCCGTCAGATAGATTTTTTTACAGCGATGGTTACAACAACTTCAAACCACTCTGCCCCGCAGGGGTGACACGAGCGATTTCGACTTCGAACACCACGTTACGACCCGCCAGCGGATGGTTAAAATCCACTTCGGTAATATCGTCATTCACTGATTTGACCACACCCGCCAGCGTGGTTTTGGCCTTATCCTCAAACTCTACCACCTGATTCAGCTCTGGCCGATCACCAAACTTCACCGTATCGAAGGTTTGGATATTGTCCGCATTCCACTGCCCAAACGCATCTTCTGGCGGCAGATGCACGGTACGACGATCACCCGCACGCAGGCCGAGTAAGGCTTTTTCAAAACCCTCCAGCAGATTGCCGTCGCCAATGGTCAGGGTGACGGGCTCAGTACGACTACGGGTATTGTCGATTTCGAGGCCATTTTCCAATGACACGGAAAAATGCAGCGATACCTGTGAACCCTGCGCAATGCGCGTGTCTTCGTTCGGATTGATAAACTCAGTCATACAGCACTCTTATCCTTAGTGTCGCGCTCAGCATGGGTCACATGCTGTGCAATACGGTGTTTTTCCAAAAAGAACGTGTCAAAAATCAACAAAATCGTGCCCAGCGTAATCGCGCTATCGGCGATATTAAACGCTGGAAAATGCGAATTGTTGTAATACACATGAATAAAATCGACCACATAACCGAGTGTGACTCGATCAATCAGATTGCCGACTGCGCCACCTAGAATCAGCGCAATCGCCGCCGCCAGAACCATGGTACTTTTGGGCAGTCGTAAGAGCCAGACTGCAAAAATAACCGAAACGATTGAGGCTAAACCGGTAAAGAAGTAACGCTGCCAGCCGCCCGCATCGGATAAGAAACTAAATGCTGCACCATAATTATGCAACAGCGTCCAGTTCAGCATCGGCATCACGGGTACAGGCTGAGCGTAGATCAGATGCGCAGTGGCAAAGGATTTTGTCCATTGATCCAGCACAATCGCCAACAATGACAACAGTAACCAGACAGCGTTTTTGCTATTCCAGCCTGATTTAGCCATTGGTTTAAGGGCTGATTTAGGCATAGTGGCGCACCTCGCCATTGCTCGTCACGTTATCCACACAACGCGAACAAATATCAGGATGCGCGGCATGCGTGCCGACATCTGGCCGCACATGCCAGCAACGCGCACACTTGACCCCGTCGGCGGGGCTGACCTGCATACGCAAACCAGCCAATTCAGTCGCCTCACCCTGTTCCGCAAACGCTTGCACAGTGGCGGCGCTGGTGATCAACACAAAGCGTAGCTCATCACCGAGTTTTTCCAGTACGGTTTTCAGGGTTTCATCTGCCCACAGCGTCACTTGTGCCGACAGGTTTGCGCCGATCAGTTTGGCATTACGCGCAGTTTCGATCTGCTTGTTGACGGCGGCTTTGACCTGCAAAATCGTCTGCCAATCCGCATCCGAGATTTTGGCCGCAACGGTCACTGCTGGTACGGCATACCATTCGGCAGTAAACACATATTGCTGTGTTTGCTCAGGGATTTCGCCCCATGCTTCTTGCGCAGTGAAGCTCAAAATCGGCGCCATCCAACGCACAAAGGCTTGGCTGATGTGATACAGCGCGGTTTGTGCCGAACGCCGTGCCACTGAGTCAGCCTGTGTGGTGTATTGGCGGTCTTTGATAATATCCAGATAAAAGCCGCCCAAGTCACTGGCACAGAAGCTGGTCAGTAGCACCGTGACTTGGTGGAAATCCATCGTGTCATAGGCCGCTTGGATTTGCGTTTGTACCTGCGCGGCACGGCGGATGATGTATTGATCCAGTTCGATCAGTTGATCCACGGGTAACGCATGTTGTGACGGTACAAAGCCGTTTAGATTGGCCAGCAAAAAGCGCACGGTATTGCGAATCCGTCGATAGCCATCAATCGCACCGGCAAACACTTTATCGCCCGCTGCCATTTCGTAGCGGTAGTCTGAAGACGCAATCCAGAAGCGTAAAATATCTGCGCCACTCTTATCAATCACCTGTTGAGGCGTAATAACATTACCATCGCGCTTTGACATCTTACGGCCTTTTTCATCGACCACAAAGCCATGTGTCAGCACCTGTTTAAATGGTGCACATTGATTGATCGCAATCCCAGTCAGCAGCGAAGTTTGAAACCAGCCGCGATGCTGATCAGAGCCTTCAAGGTATAAATCGGCAGGTGATTGCAACTCATCGCGCTGATCCAACACCGCGTAATGGGTCACGCCGGAATCAAACCACACATCCAGCGTGTCGCTGCACTTGTTGTAGTGCGCCGCGTCATCGCCGATCAACTCGCGTGCATCCAGATCAAACCATGCCTGAATACCACCAGCTTCGATGCGTTGCGCGACCTGCTCCATCAGGTTTAAGGTATCAGGATGCAGTGCGCCGCTGTCTTTATGGATAAAAAACGCAATCGGCACGCCCCATGTGCGCTGCCGCGAGATACACCAGTCCGGACGGCCTTCCAGCATCGCTTCGATGCGGTTTTGACCCCATTCAGGAATCCATTGCACGCCTTTAACCGCGTCCAGCGAGGCTTGGCGCAGTCCCTGCACTTCCATGTTGATAAACCACTGTGGCGTGGCACGGAAGATGATCGGGGTTTTGTGCCGCCAGCAATGCGGATAGCTGTGTTTGATCGGCACATGCGCCCACAGCTTGCCGTTTTCTTTCAGTAGTTCAAGGATTTGTGGATTGGCTTTATAAATATGCTGGCCGGCAAACACTGGCGCATCGGGTAGGTACACGCCATTGCCACCGACGGGATTATCGACTTTCAGACCATATTGCAGGCCGACTTTATAATCGTCCACGCCGTGACCCGGCGCCGTATGCACTGCACCTGTACCGCTGGTAGCGATGACGTGTTCAGC
>JBBKWW010000142.1:0-5399 GCA_037969155.1 Moraxellaceae bacterium | reverse complement strand
CTATGATGCTCCCCGAAAACTAGACCAGCAGTTAAGATAGTGGCACAACCCATGAAGTGAGGTAAATCATGGCGAATGTGCGTAAACGTCATAGTGCTGAGTTCAAGGCCAAAGTTGCGATTGAAGCGATCAAGCAGCACAAGACGCTCAACGAACTGACCGCAGAATACGCAGTGCATGCCACCCAGATTCACAACTGGAAGAAACAAGCACTGGAGGCGATTCCCACAGCATTTGCCAGTCACAAACAAGCGGCTGGGCAGGATCAGCAAGCATTGATTGACGAGCTATATCGACAGCTTGGGCAAGTGGTTTCCGAACGGGACTGGCTTAAAAAAAAGTCCTCGATGCTGCCCTAGTGGATCGTAAGCAGTGGCTTGATTTGAATGATGCCGCGTTCAGTCTCAGGCAGCAGTGCGCCTTACTGAGGATCAATCGTTCGAGCCTGTATTATCAGCCGAGGCCAGTAGCCCCAACCGACTTAATGCTGATGCACTTGTTGGATGAGCAGTACACCAAGACCCCATTTTACGGGGTCAGACGAATGACCGCTTATCTCCGTCGGCAGGGACATGCAGTCAACCCGAAGCGCGTTCGGCGTTTATTGCGCCTGATGGGCTTGGAAGCGGTGTATCAGAAGCCCAATACCAGCAAGGGCAACGCAGCACACCCCGTATATCCGTACCTATTGCGTGGGCTGCCGATTGTGCGCTGTGATCAGGTCTGGAGCACCGACATTACCTACATCCGGCTTGCCAGAGGCTTTGTGTACTTAATGGCGGTGATCGACTGGTACAGCCGCTATGTACTGGATTGGTCGATAAGCACCACATTGGAAGCGGACTTTTGCGTGGACACTGTTGGCGGTTTATTGACCCAAGGCCATCGTTGTGAGATTTTTAACACGGATCAAGGCGCACAGTTCACGACGCATCGCTTCACGCAGCCGTTGCTGGATCACGCGATACAGATCAGTATGGACGGCAGAGGGCGTGCGCTCGATAACATCTTCGTTGAGCGGCTGTGGCGCACGGTGAAGTATGAGCATGTGTACTTGCAGGAGATACAGACGGTGCAGGATGCACGGTCTGGATTGCGACAGTATTTTGAGTTTTACAACCACGAACGGCTACATCAGTCGTTAGGGTACAGAACCCCTGCGCAGGTGTATTTGGCGGGTACAAAACCATCAGAGCAGCAAGTGCTTTATCAACCCGCTGCTATCTTAATTCAGTGAAGTATTGGTCTGGACAATGGGGAGCACTTTAGTCCAGATGGGTATTGATTGCTACGCAACGCCCAACCGGGCAATAGGATCTGAACATGCCAGTAAGCCGAAAAGAAATGAAACTGCATCAAGAAGTTGCCCATACTGAAGGTTTTTTGGCGGGCTACCAAAAATCCAAAACTGCTGGTAATAATGTCGAGCCGGCTCAGTCGGTCAGCTATTGTTTTCCACTCTAAACTGAGTGGAACGGTGACGATAAGTGGCATGTCGGAAACCAATTTAGCCAAAAGTATCTTTTCGCACGTTGAGTTGTGCCTATCAACTTGTCATCCCGTGTTGGATATATTCTAGCCAATCCTGCCCATGTTCCTGATATTCATGAGTGGATTTATTAGGTTTTATAATTCGAGCAAAGTTTTTTCTCATACTTTCTGCCTCTTTTGGACTGGAAAAAATGACTCTTGTTGAAAATGCAGCCAGTAGTTTTGACAGGTTTGGTGATATCCCAAATTTAATTTTATCCCTAGAAAGGACAGCGTAAATGCTACTTTCCAAATTAGGAAATTCAAAATTTACAGGTGACATATTTTTAGTATCAATTATTCTATTAATAGTGGTGTCTGAGAAGCTGAAATTCAAAATTTTATCCTGAGCCCCAGATTCCTTTAAAAAAAGACACATCAAAAGCATGTGATTTTTGTTTATATTTTCTTCTGAAAAGCATAGCAGGGAAAATTTGTTTAGTATCGATTTTAGTTGTCTTGGTGTTGGATTGGTGATGCTGCACAGAAAAATACAAGTGGGAATTAAAATGTTTAGCTCAAAATAGTTTGTATCTATTAGTCCGAGTTTGGTGAGATTTTCAAATACGCTCTTACTATAGTTTAGGGTGTAAGATTTAGTGTCTGGGATTTTTAAGCTAAAATCAATAAACTTTTCTAGATACTGATTTGGCGTCTTGAACCCATAGTAACTATCAATAGATTCGCATAGTTGTTTCTTGTGTATCGCTAGCACAAAAACGATGTTTGGGGTGTCGAAAAAGTGCTTGATCCTCTCAATCAATCGGATTGAGAACTCAGGCTTGCAACGATCAAGTTCATCGATAATAAAAACAAGTGGTTTATCGAGTTTGCTGGCGACAGCAGCCAGTTGCTTCTTGAAGTTTTCAAGGATTTGCTTATCTGCTTCATGGTTTTTAACCTTTTCCTCCAATTGTTCTTTAATCCTGTTGTTCATTTCTCCAGTGAGGTCTTCACTAAAATGACCAGTAGCATCTTTGAGGGGCATCATGGCTGAAAATACTAATTTTGGAAGGCTTGGAAGCATGGCGTGATAAACAGATACGGCTGTTTTCTTGATTGGTTTCTCAGTGTTCTTCAGCTGTGTTTCGATCAGATTGGCAATCTCTGTAGCAATCAGAAGAAACGGGTCGTCTATATAATCATTCGCAAAAGCATCAAGATATGCAGCAGCATGCCCTTCATTGATCAGATGTTGCTTCCAGTGCTGTACAAACCACGTTTTGCCCATGCCCCATTCTGCGTCGATAGCAATTGTGGCTCCCACTCTTAGGCGTTGCACATAACCTGTGAGGTGTCTGGCAAATTGCAACCGATCCCAATCATCACCATCAAAAGGTGTTTGTATGTTGGAGTAATCATCTCTCTGCCACGTTACTTGCTCTGGAGCTGCTGTTGGTTCGTTCATAAGCTACTTCCTTGAAGAGGATTGTTTGTCTATGAAAATCAGCGTGATGATGGGCAAGACACTCAAAACTATAGGGGTTACTTTGGTTTTGACGATTTCTGTCATATCTGTGCTGTTAAATGGCTCTGGATCAGAAGTATTGAACAGATGCCAATGTGGGAAAAGCGCTGCCAGTAGCAGCATGACTATCAATCTAATACAGACGACATGAATGGTTTTAGGATGTTTCGAGTGCATTTCTGATCAACCAGTCATTGTTGAGTGAAATCTTACGGACACTGCGTATCACAAGCCATCGTGATCCCGATCTGGCCGCACTTCAGCGCATCGGGTCGATAGATTCAAGCGGTTAGACACGCTGCTACGACACTGTGCCGCCAGTCTACGGTTCTGTGTCGTAGTGGATTTTTGCTGGCCACCTGACATAGCAACAAAAGGATGATCTCTGGTCTGGCTGGCTTGTGCCGTCAGCATAAAAGGTAAACAGGTGAGTCGTGCAATAATTGATTTCATAGACGTCCTGTCCATCATCCATATCGCTAGATTGTGCGACCTGTATCAGCTTGAGTCAATGAGATTTAATCCGCGATTGACACCCGACCAAAAAACCCACAGTGGTTTTTACAGCTCATGTTGTCTCGCCATGATTTTTGTGTGCTGATTCTGACGGCCTGCTTAATTTAGCGCGTCAAGAATCACGTTGTGGCAGTTCAGGTCGATGCGAGCAGGCTAAAATGCACCGATATGGTGCGTATTGGTATGGTTGCCACAATCTAATGCATTAAAGTGAACTTTTTTTGTGCGCTTAATCGTTGTCATCTGCCTGTATCACGGTTTTTGTCGTATGCTTGGCGGGGTAAAATCGACTGATCACCTTGTATTTAAGCAGTGGGTCGCAAGTTGGTACGACCTTTGCTTTAAGAAGACACGGTTTTAAGTTTAGCCGCACCTATGAGGTGCATCTCGCGCTTATTACGCGATCATGGAGCATTGTGAGCATGGTAAATAAAGTCCTTGAGCTGATCAAAAAGAACGACGCCAAATGGGTCGATTTTCGCTTTACTGATACTCGCGGCAAAGAGCAGCACGTTTCGTACCCAGCCAGCACAGTCGACGAAGATACCTTTGAAGATGGTAAAATGTTTGATGGTTCGTCAGTTGCTGGTTGGAAAGGCATTGAAGCCTCTGACATGATTTTGTTGCCAGATCCTGAAACTGCCTTCATGGACCCGTTCTTTGAAGAAGCCACAGTTGTCGTGACCTGTGACATCATCGAGCCATCGACCATGCAAGGTTACGAGCGTGATCCACGTTCGATTGCTAAGCGTGCTGAAGCCTACCTGCAATCTACCGGTATTGGTGACACAGCATTCTTCGGTCCAGAGCCAGAGTTCTTCATATTTGATGAAGTAAAATGGTCAATCGACATGTCAGGCGCACGTCATACCATCTATGCTGAAGAAGCAGCATGGTCGACTGACAAAGACTACGAAGCAGGTAACACCGGCCACCGTCCACGCGTCAAAGGCGGCTACTTCCCAGTACCACCAGTTGACAGCTCACATGATCTGCGCGTCGCGATGTGTAATGCGATTGAAGCGATGATGGGGCCTGGCCGTGTTGAAGTACAACACCATGAAGTGGCTTCTTGCCAAGTTGAAATCGGTGTGTCGTTTAACACCTTGGTACGCAAAGCCGACGAAGTGCAAGTGTTTAAATACGCTGTATTGAACGTTGCGCATGCGTTTGGCAAAACCGCAACCTTTATGCCAAAACCAATGGTCGGTGACAATGGTTCAGGCATGCACGTGCACATGTCGATCAGCAAAGACGGCAAAAACCTGTTTGCAGGCGATGACTACGCAGGTCTGTCAGAAATGGCGCTGTTCTTCATCGGTGGGATCATCAAGCACGCCCGTGCCTTGAATGCGATCACTAACCCAGCGACCAACAGCTACAAGCGTCTCGTGCCACACTACGAAGCGCCGATCATGTTGGCCTATTCAGCGCGTAACCGTTCTGCATCGATCCGGATTCCATACGTGTCTAGCCCGAAAGGCAAGCGCATTGAAGCCCGTTTCCCTGATCCAGTGGCGAACCCGTATTTGGCATTCTCTGCCTTGTTGATGGCTGGCCTCGACGGCATCCAGAACAAGATGCATCCAGGTGATGCGGCTGATAAGAACTTGTACGACTTGCCACCAGAAGAAGAGGCACTGATCCCAACCGTTGCAAGCAGCTTGGAACAAGCGCTTGAAGCGTTACAGGCTGATCATGAGTTCTTGCTGAAAGGCGGTGTGTTCACTAAAGAAATGCTCAATGCTTACATCGAGTTGAAGATGGAAGAAGTCCGTCGTTTGAACACCACAACTCACCCTGTTGAGTTTGAAATGTACTACAGCTGCTAATTCGTTAGTTGCGTAAAAAATCCCGCACTGGTTGCGGGATTTTTTTATGCGAT
>JBBKWW010000141.1:0-17510 GCA_037969155.1 Moraxellaceae bacterium | reverse complement strand
CAACACAGTGCTACCATTTTCGGCTAGCGGTTTAATGATTTGGGTAGAGGGAGCACAGCATGTTGATTCAGCGCGGGGGCTTGCGAGTCGTGGTCGGCTTGGGCAAAACAGGACTGTCGGCAGTGCAATACTTGTCGGCACAAGGCTATCTGGTCGCGGTCAACGACACACGCCTGAGTCCACCGAATGTGGCAGAGATTCCCGAGGGTGTGGATTGTAGTTTTGGTGGATTGGATCAAGACTTACTCTGCCGCGCCGAAGAAATTATTTTAAGCCCTGGTATCTCGCCGCATGAGCCAGAACTGGTTGCTGCACAACGCCAAGGTGTATCGATCATCAGTGATATTCAACTGTTACGGCGTGCCACAGATCTACCGATTGTGGCAATCACTGGATCAAATGCCAAAAGCACCGTGACCACATTGATTGGCGAGATGGCGCAAGCCGCAGGCAAGCGCGTCGCAGTGGGGGGCAATCTCGGCACGCCCGCGTTGCAACTGCTGGAGAGCGACCCAGAACTGATTGTTTTAGAGTTGTCCAGCTTCCAACTCGAAACCACTTCCCATCTGAATGCCGCTGTTGCGGTGGTACTGAATATCAGTGAAGATCATCTGGATCGACATGGCAACATGCTGACCTATCACCAAATCAAACACCGAATTTTCCAAGGCTGTCAGCGTTATGTGGCGAATCGTGACGACTCTCTGACGCGTCCGCTGATTGCTGACAGTACGCCGTGTGTCAGTTTTGGACTGAATGCCCCCGATATGCATCAATTTGGTGTGTTGCGTGATGCGGATGGTACCGCGTGGCTGGCTCGGGGGCGTGAGCGGCTCATGAAGGCTAGCCTGATGAAAATCAAAGGCAATCATAATATCGCCAATGCACTAGCGGCGCTGGCGCTGGGTGAGGCTGTGGGCTTGCCCTTGTCCAGCATGTTACAGACGTTGCAGGTGTTTGGTGGTTTGCCCCATCGTTGTCAGTTTGTGGCCGAGCAGGTCGGGGTGAGTTTTTATAATGACTCTAAAGGCACCAATGTTGGCGCAACACTGGCCGCGATTGAAGGCTTGGGTGCGTCGCTTGCGCCACAACAGCGGCGACTGGTGGTGATTTTGGGTGGTGTTGGCAAAGGTCAGGATTTTCAGCCCTTGCGGTCAGCATTGACCCGTTATGCACGCGCCGTGGTGCTGATTGGTGAGGATGCCGAAAAAATCGCCGAGGCGATGGGTCATCAGATTGCACAGGTACAGGCGATGACTTTAGCGCAGGCGATTGATCAGGCACGATTACTGGCGCAAGCAGGCGATGCGGTGTTGTTTTCGCCCGCCTGTGCCAGTTTTGATATGTTTTTAAACTACGAAGAGCGAGGCCAGCAGTTTATGACCCTGGTGCACGCTGGAGAGTCAGCATGAGGCAGCGTGTGGCGGAGGTGTGGCAGCAGTTTATCAGTCTGCCGCATGTGCTACAGGAGCTGACGGCACGGCGACTGCTGGTGTTTGCGGTGTTGGCATTGTTGTGTATTGGGACGACCATGATTGCGTCCGCATCGATGCCGTTTGCGGCGCAGCGGATGGGAGATCCATTATATTTTATTACCCGTCAGATGGTGTATCTGATGGCTGCGGCCGTGGTGGCTTTTATAGCGATTCGTATTCCGCTTAAGATCTGGTTTTCTCAGACTTTTTTGTGGTGGCTGCTGGTGCTGGGCTTGTTGGTGGCAGTGCTGGTATTTGGTCAAAGCATTAACGGCAGTAAGCGTTGGCTATCATTGGCAGGGGTGAATTTTCAGCCGTCTGAGTTGGCCAAATTTGTGATGGTGTTGTTTACCGCAGATTATGTGGTGCGGCGCTCTGATGAGGTGCGCTTTAGTTGGACGGGATTTATGCGCTTGTGTATCCCGATGGCATCGGTGTTGGTCTTGCTCCTGCTAGAGCCGGATTTGGGTGCGAGTGTGGTGGTGGTCGCCAGTATGATGGCGGTGTTTTTTCTGGCGGGTGCGCCAGCGCGTCAGTTTTGGTTTTTGTTTATCGGTGCGCTCGGTGCGTTGCTGATGGCGATTTTATTAGAACCCTACCGCTTAAAGCGCCTCACCTCATTTGCCAATCCTTGGGATGATGAGCTGGGTTCAGACTATCAATTAAAACAAAGCTTAATCGCATTTGGTCGCGGTGAATGGACCGGTACGGGTCTAGGCCATAGTGTGCAAAAATTATCCTATCTACCGGAGGCACATACCGACTTTATGCTGGCGATTATCGGTGAGGAGTTGGGCTTTATTGGGATTTGTGTGCTGTTCACGATTTTGTTTATGCTGGTCAGTAGTGCGATGCGAATTGGGCATCGTGCCTTGATTAATCAGCATTTGCGGGCGGGCTATTTGGCCTATGGCATTGCAGTGATTTTTTTGCTACAGATTCTGGTCAATGGCGGCATGAATATGGGATTGTTACCGACCAAAGGACTGACGTTGCCTTTTATTAGTTACGGCGGTACGTCATTGATTGTGTGTATGTTGATGGTGTCAGTGCTGCTACGCATCGATCAGGAGACCCAAAAGGCGATCCCGAAAAGTGCGCGTGATGCGTATGGGGTGTGAGTGATCTCCGCTAACGAGGTCTGCGTCGAATCACTCTGGGGATGCCCAGTGTTTTACGGCGCTCCCACAAGGTTTTACGGCTGATCCCGAGTTGTTCGGCCAGTTGGGTTTCGTTGAGCTTGGGCTCAAGCTGGCGCACTAGTTCAATAAATTGCTGTTGCAATAAGTTGCCGTTGACTGCCGGAATCGACTCGGTCAGCAGGGGTACATCGGCATCAAAACTCAACGCCGATAACGGCGTTGTGGGGCTGTGGCGTTGCGGTGACATCATGTCTGGTAAGCGAATTAGGCTGGTCGGAATCAGGTGTTGTTTGCACATGATGACCGCGTATTCCAGCACGTTCTGTAGCTCACGGATATTGCCTGGCCAATGATGCTGTTTGAGTCGATGTAAGGCTTCTGGACTTAAGCCGTCGATGTGCTTGCCATGACGGTTGCACAATTGTTGCGTAATGCTGTTGATTAACAGACCGAGATCATGCCCACGCACCGACAATGGCGGCAAGTTCAAGGCGACCACATTCAGACGAAAAAATAGATCAGCACGAAACTGCCCGTCGTTGACCATTTGTTCTAAATTACGGTGGGTCGCGGCAATCAAGCGGATATCGACTTTGCGGGTTTCATGCGTGCCGAGTCGGCGAATTTCACGTTCTTGCAGCAAGCGCAGTAAGCGCGCTTGGGCATCGAGAGGCAGTTCACCGATTTCATCTAAAAATAACGTGCTTTGATCCGCCGCTTCGACCAAGCCTTTGCGACTGCTATTCGCGCCTGTAAATGCACCTTTTTCATGGCCGAATAGCTCATCTTCCATCAGACTATCTGGAATCGAGGCACAGTTGACCGCAATCATCGGAAACTTGGCGCGTGGGCTGAGTTGATGTAGTGCGCGTGCGACCAGCTCTTTGCCAGTACCCGATTCACCTTGAATCAGTACTGTGGTCGCAAGCGGTGCCACCGTGTGAATTTCGTCGTACAGCTTGAGCATGGCGGGACTTTCACCAATCATGCCGAGGGTATGCACGGGTGTTGCGGTGTGACGCGTGACAGGTGATCGTTTTAAAGTGCTATCAATCGCCACCAGCAGTTCTTGGTGGTCAAAGGGTTTAATTAAATAATGCACGGCGCCTGCTCGCATCGCCGCCACCGCGTCCCGTGTATCACTATAGCTGGTCATGATCAACACAGGGGTCGGACGTGCCAGCTCAATGAGACTTGTGCCTGCTGCACCCGGTAGTCGTACGTCACTGATGATCAGGTCGAACTGTGACAGATCCTGTTGACAGGCACTATCGACGCAAGCCGCTTCACTGACCCGATGGCCATGCCGCTCCAGCATGCGGCGTAAATTTTGCCGAATTAACACCTCGTCCTCGACGATCAACAACGCTGCACTCATCAAAATTCCTCTGCTGCATAGATCGCGGGTAAGGTGATTTGTACGATCACACCACGACCCTGATCGTAGTCGGTTTTATCGATAAGCTGAATCCGCCCGCCATGACTGCTGATAATTCCTTGAACCAGCGATAAACCCAGCCCTGTGCCCTGTCCATATGGCTTGGTGGTCACAAATGGTTCAAACAGTTTACCGCGTAATTCAGTGTTGGGTAGGCCGTTACCATCATCCTCGATTTCGATGTGAATATGTTGATTGTTTTGGTGGGCGCTGATATGAATCCGAATATCATCGGATGCAGGTTGTTGCAGGCTGGCATCAATGGCATTGCCAAATAAATTAATAAACACCTGATGCAATTGCGGACCGTAGCCCGCAACCTGCAACTCAGGCTCAATTGCATTAATAAACCGAATCGGTTGACGCTGCCCCATGCGCGTGAGGTTAATCGAATCTTCGACCAAATCGCGTAAACAGAGCGGTTGTTGCTGCGTCTGATCAATACGATCCGTGCGTGCATAGCCGACTAATGCATTAACAATACTGCGGATTCTATGGGTTTGCTCGAGGATTTTTTGGCTGGAATCTTGGATTTCTGGGTCATCAAAATCGGCCTCAAGGTTCTGTGCTAGGCCAGCAATCCCAGTGACAGGATTGCCGATTTCGTGTGCTACCCCCGCCACCAAGCGACCAATCGCAGCCAGTCGATCTTGGTGGGTCAGTTGTTTTTCTAATTCGGCAATTTTGGTCACATCTTCAATCACCAAGACCTGATTTTGATCATCGGGTTCACCGACGGTTGCCCGTTGTAGATTGACCAAATAATGTCGCTCATCGTGCTGCACCGCAAGGCGATACGTTTGTTGCTGCGTATCCAGCATAAAGTGCATCAGTACGCCGCCCCAGACATTAGGGAGATCACCCAAGCGCCATCCGACCACTTCATCACCAAAACCCGTCAGCTCTGCCATCATGCGATTCCAACTCATGATGGCAAATTGCGCGTTGATCGAACACACCCCAATCGGGAGTTCGTGCAGCATCTGCCGATGAAAACGCCGCAGCGCATCCAGTTCAGCCGCTGTGCCAGAGAGTAGGTTTTTAGGCTGCTCATCATCGAGTCGCTGTTCGAGCGCATGGCGCACCGCAATCGGTGGCAAGTCTAAGCGGGCATGATAGGGCAGTGCGCGATCCAATAGATCTTGTGAAACGGCAGGGCCAAGCAGTGCCGATAGATTGAAGTTCAGCCGCTCGCGCAGCCGTGTTAATTGGCTAGGTCGTTGCTCATCCCAACCCAGATTTAGATCTTGCAGTGCATATTGCACCTGTTGTGCTGCAATCGTCTCCCCGAGTGGCCGACTGAGCGCTGCCTCGACATCCTCGACACAAATGGCGCGAATATCCCAGCGCTGTACCCGCAAGATCGGCTCAGGGTCATACACGGCACATTCTAGCGCCCGCACTTGCTCGGCAGTGGTTTGTCGACTCAGCATCGAACCGATCACTAAGCCGAGTGATGATATCGCGAGGGTGATGATACTCAGTTCGACATGTGGCGATACCGGCGAGACACCATACAACGCTTGCAGGATGGGAATGTTCAGCAGATCAGGTTGATACACCCCCAGTTGCAGCAGCGACCAGCTGCTAACTCCCAGCACTAGGCTGAACAAGCAGCCCACATCATTGGCACGCGGCCAAAATAACACCCCAATCAGGGCGGGTAATAGCACCAAAAAACCACTCAGCGTACTGATCGCAATCGAGACGATGGCGTAATCACGCAGCAACAAAAACAGTGAGCAGGCCAATGCCGCCAGCAAGCCCAATAGCCAGAACTTGCGTTCGCGTACATAGCTTTCTAAGGTGTTGCGTTTTTGATTCGGCTGATAAAGCTCACTAATAAAGTGATTGAATGCCATGCTGGACAATGCCAGTAACCCAATCATCAAGCTGCTACACAGCGCAGACAGAATCGCCAAATAAAATAATAGGATCAGCCATGTTTGATTCAGTGCTAACACCACATTTTTTAGCATATGCTCTGGATGTGTGACCATGCCGAGCTTAATCGCCGCCCACATCAAAATAGGAACAACCACAGCGAGCGGTAATAGATACAGCGACACGCCCCAGCTGATTTTTTTCATCTCATCGGGTCGATTATTTTCGACAAAAATCGACTGATACATGTGTGGCATCAGAATCGCAAAGAATGACATTAAGAAGACAGCCAGCTGCCATGCACCAGACGTCATCGGCTGAAATAAGCGCTGTACCTCGGCGGGATGTTGTGCCAGCCAGCTTGATAAATCGCCCCAACCATCAAAAATCCAGAACACGCAGACGATGGCCAGAATGATCAAAAAGCCCATTTTAATCAGCGACTGAATCGCAATCACCAACATCAGAGGTTTATTGTTGCGATATTCGGTACTGGTGACCAAGCGTTGTACGTACAGTAAAAATAGAATTAAAACAAAGTAAATCGTTAGGCTGTGATGTACCTGTCCACCGAGTGAATGTACGACCTGATCCAGCACTAAGATTTGTATCGCAAAATAAATCAGTGTAATCACCAATAAAAAACTGGTCGATAGCTGCCCGACCAGCCGATTTTTATAGCGAAAAGCCAACAAGTCAGGTAAAGAAATCAGTTGGTAGTTTTTAACCAAGCGTAAAATCGGCTCAAGTAAGGCTGGTGCGCACAAAAACAAGGCCGAAATACCGATCAGATAGGCCAGATAGTTAAAGCCTTCTAAATAAGCCGCCCCCGGTAGGATATAAATGCCCCATGCGGCCAATGCCACACCGACCGCCAGCGTATGGAGTCCAGAGTGATGCATCAGTCGATGAAAGATTTTACCCTGTGCCACAGCGCGTACCAGCAGCATCAGCAGCACAAAATACAATACGCTAAAGGGTACCAGCCAATGCTGGATCAGCATCAAGGGGAGGAGTTGCTCAGACATGTGGAACCTGTTCGGCACGCATGATCCAAAAACAACTGAGGATAATGAGCCCCCATAAGCCTGCAGGCATTAACCAGCCGTGTGGCAGATGCATTGCCAGTTTAGCCAACAGCGGCGGCAGCATAAAAACGCCAAACACCACCAAAAGAATCATTCGACTGACATACATATGGATCTCTTGATGGCAGTGGTTATTGGTAGGCTCCAGCTAGAGTTGCCTGAGGCCGAATATGTGCCAACCGCCAATAGTGTACGCCATGTTGTAGTCGTTGTGCTGCTGATCCCGTGCTAGGATCAGGCTGCCCCAATGCCAATAAGGCCTGCCGAATCAGTTGACTGGCCTGTCGATAGTCCAAAGCCTGCGCGAGATTTTGTTTAGACAGCTTTTGGCCGCTCGCATTCATGGCCAGCGGTAAATGTGCATATCGCAACGCGGGTAAGCCCAAACACTGACCAAGCCAAATCTGGCGGGCGGTATTGTCTAGCAAATCTGCACCCCGCATCACGTCGGTAACACCTTGTGCGGCATCATCGACCACCACTGCCAACTGATAGCTGATAATCCCATCACGTCGTTTCAGCACAAAGTCGCCGATGCTCTGCTGTAAGTTTTCAGTCTGTGTGCCTTGAATCAAGTCCGTAAAGCATATCTCACGATGATCGACTTTGAGTCGAATCGCGTGTCCAGTCGGATCGAGGTGAGCGTGGCGACAGGTGGCTGGATAGCGGGTGTGGCCCTGTAATATTTTTCGGCTACAGGCACAGGCGTAGGTCTGTTGTTGTGTGGCAAGCCGATCAAGTGCTTGCTCATAGTGCGTGAGTCGATCTTGCTGGCGGATGATCGTTCGGTCAGCATGTAGCCCAAAAGCCTCTAGTGCTTCTAGAATCTGCTGTTCGGCGCCTGCTTGAATCCTGGGCGTGTCAGTATCTTCGACGCGCAGTAACCATTCGCCCCCGCGTGATTTCACATCACAATAGCTGGCAACAGCGGTGATTAACGAACCAAAATGCAAGGGGCCAGTTGGCGATGGTGCAAACCGACCCACAGGGCGTACTGGAGCAGGATGCATCTGCGACCATTACCCGTGATTTTGTTTTTCTTTGATTTCTGCCAGTGTTTTGCAGTCAATACATTGGGTCGCAGTCGGTCGTGCCTCTAGTCGACGCAGGCCAATTTCGACACCACAGGTATCACAGTAGCCATAATCCTCAGACTCAATCGCTTGCAAGGACTGTTCGATTTTGCGAATCAGCTTACGCTCACGGTCACGGGTGCGCAGTTCAATCGCAAACTCTTCTTCTTGCGTGGCACGATCATTGACATCAGCCAGCGCCGAAGACTCATCTTGCATGTAACTCATGGTGCGATCAACTTCCTGCATCAGATCGGCTTTCCATGCATGCAGGATGTTGCGAAAATGCTGAAATTGCGCATCCGACATGTAGTCTTCGCCGCTACTCATCTGATAGGGCGCAATCCCATACAGACTCGTATTGCTGACCGGAGTTACGGCCACTTTAGCGTCAGCACTACTGGACTTCCGGCTGCGGGTTTTAGCGGGTTTGGACAGGGGTTCTGCTGCATCATTGGCTGACACATTCAGTTTTTCAGCGGCCATCTGGGCATCCTCATCAAAAACCGTCTATCTATACGCGCAAACAAACACCACATGCAACCGTTTGTTGAGATTCTTGGTCGGTTTTTCGACATGTAATCACAATAATCGCACGACTCAGTAGCCTAACGACAAGAAATCCACTCCATTTGGGATTTGTGCCAGTCGATTGACGCCCGTTTCGAACAGGCCATTGGCATGTAAATTTAACCAGCGATATCCTGGCGGGATACGGTCGAGGGCAAACTCTCGGCTCATGGGTTTAAATTGAATACAAGTGGAGGGACAGGCATAAATTGAGGTTCGCCCACGCACAGTTTCAAACACCTGATGCACATGCCCATGCAAAATACTGCGCACGTGCGGATGTTGCTCAATAATACGCCAAAACGGAAAGCTATCGGTCAACATATGCGCATCTAGCCAACGAGAACCCACCGCGATCGGATGATGATGCAAGGCTATAATCGTATAAAATCCGATTGTGGATTGCAGTGCATTGTGTAGCCAGTCCAGTTCTTGCCGCGTAAAATATCCTGCGACCTGATGATCTTCACTGGAGTTCAACATGATAATGCGCCAATTCCCCAGCGCGATCACGCATGGGCTGCTGCACGCATGCGGAATACTACCATCTAAAAATAACTGCTCCAGATCATGATTGCCTTGTAGCCAATACTGTGGCGCACCCAGCTCACGGAGTAACTCATAAAATCTGGTATAGGTTTCTGGCGCAGGTGCTTGGGCAATATCACCCGTCGCGAGTACCAGATCAATGTTGCTGTGTTTTTGACGAATCAGATCGAGTACTTGTACCAGACTCTGTTGCGTATTCATGCCAAGTAGGCAGGTATTCTGGTCTTTAAATAGATGTGGATCCGTGACTTGGATCACCCGTATGGGGTCGTGATCAGTCTGTGATCTCCCGGGATCAAGGGGTGAATGCGTCGCCATCAGCTTAGCTCCTTGCACACATCTGTTGCTCAGCCCACAGTCGCGACTGGACGAGGCATACGATGCTGTACCCTTGAGATTGTTGTTGTCGGTCGATGTGGGCATCTTTTGATACAAAGACCTGACATCGACAGCTGGAATTGCGCATGTTATACCATCGTATGCCGTGATCACTGTAAAACATTAGCAGAGCGGCCGGTTAAAATGTAGCCCTGTCTGACCTAAAGCGTGACGGGGTTGGTGAATTTTAAGCTGAAAATCATCATTTCCGATGGAGTCACCCGCTACTGTGGATCAGCGTGTACAGCGGCTCTGGTGGGTGGTCTGATCATCGGCTATCACCTGAAAGACCGCACTGTTGGCATTAAGCTGGACAATTTTTGCTGATTCGGTTTGGCCATTCATGAGTTCTGCTTTGAGACCGATCAGCGCTTCGACTGCTGGATTGGAGTTGCTAAATGCCGTTACAGCGGTGATGGTTTCTTGCAGGGTATCGTCAGTCTCGATCGACCATTTTCCTTCAATCGTCAGTTCATAGACAATATCTAAGCCGAGATCGTAACGCTGTATGCTGAGGTTGCTGTGCGATTGCGAGCTGCCATTGGCGTAATAGGTATCTATCGACGTGACGACCAGTGCTTGATCTGGACTGTTTGATTCGAAGCTACAATTCCATGTGCCGATTAAGGCATTGGGGTCTATCGAGTCTGCCAATACGGCAGGTGTTGCCAACATGCTGACCAGTCCGATGCAATACGCCATCTGCTGCATTTTATTCTCCTTCATAACATATCAGTCGTAGCGGTAGGATGAGCCGTGCGCACCGCCTTGTTCGGGGTGCCGATGACTCATCCTACGCCTGCTATCCGTGCTGCGAATTAGACTTCTTTATACAGTTGCTTCCCTTCCTCAGCAAACTTCTCGGACATTTCAGCCATGCCTGCTTGCACCGCGTCTTTTTCGTTTAGGCCTTGTTTGGCCGCGTAATCACGCACGTTTTGGGTGATTTTCATCGAACAAAACTTCGGACCACACATCGAACAAAAATGCGCGGATTTATGCGCGTCTTTCGGCAAGGTTTCATCATGGAAGGCATGAGCCGTGTCGGGATCCAGCGACAGGTTAAATTGGTCTTCCCAACGGAACTCAAAGCGCGCTTTGGACAGTGCATTATCGCGGACTTGCGCGCCTGGATGGCCTTTGGCAAGGTCGGCGGCGTGGGCAGCGATTTTGTAGGTGATGATGCCGTCTTTCACGTCCTTTTTATTCGGCAAGCCGAGATGCTCTTTTGGCGTGACATAACACAGCATCGCCGTGCCATACCAGCCGATCATCGCCGCGCCAATCGCACTGGTAATATGATCATAGCCGGGTGCAATATCGGTGGTCAGCGGCCCTAACGTATAAAACGGTGCTTCACCACAGACTTCCAACTGTAGATCCATGTTTTCTTTGATCATGTGCATCGGGACGTGGCCCGGCCCTTCGATCATCACTTGGACGTCATGTTTCCATGCGATCTGAGTCAGCTCGCCCAGCGTGCGCAACTCACCGAATTGTGCCTCGTCGTTGGCGTCTTGGATACAACCCGGCCGTAAGCCATCACCCAAGCTAAACGACACGTCGTAGGCTTTCATGATCTCGCAAATCTCTTCAAAATGCGTATACAGGAAGTTTTCTTGATGATGCGCTAAACACCACTGTGCCATGATCGAACCACCACGCGACACGATACCGGTCAGGCGATTGGCGGTCAGTGGGACATAGCGCAGTAGCACGCCCGCATGAATCGTAAAGTAATCCACGCCTTGCTCGGCTTGTTCGATCAGTGTGTCGCGGAACAGCTCCCAGGTCAGCGCTTCGGCTTCACCATCGACTTTTTCGAGGGCTTGATAAATCGGCACAGTCCCAATCGGCACGGGTGAGTTGCGCACAATCCATTCGCGGGTTTCATGAATGTGTTTGCCAGTGGACAGATCCATGATGGTATCTGCACCCCAACGCGTTGCCCACGTCATTTTTGACACTTCATCATCGATGGAAGAGCCCAGTGCAGAGTTGCCGATATTGGCGTTGATTTTGACCAAAAAATTACGACCGATGATCATCGGTTCTAGTTCGGTATGGTTGATGTTGGCCGGAATAATCGCGCGTCCAGCGGCCACTTCAGAGCGCACAAATTCTGGCGTGATCTCGCGTGGCAGATTCGCGCCGAAGTTATGTCCTGCATGTTGCCGTGTGTCAGTCCCTTCATACTGGCGCTGGTTTTCACGGATGGCGATGTATTCCATTTCTGGTGTGATAATACCTTGCCGTGCATAGTGCAGTTGGCTGACGTTTTGGCCTGCTTTGGCGCGCCGTGGGTTTTGGATATGTGCAAAGCGAAGGTTTGCGGTACTGATGTCTTTGGCGCGGGCTTGGCCGAAATCACTGCTCAGTTTGCTGAGTTTTTCGGTGTCGCCCCGTGCGTCGATCCATTTGCCCCGTAAGTCTGGCAAGCCTTTGGTCAGATCAATCGGCACTGAGTGGTCGGTATACGCGCCTGAGGTGTCATACACCAGCACGGGTGGATTTTTTTCGCCGCCTAAGCCTGTCGGGGTCGCCGTCAAGCGAATTTCGCGCATGGGCACTTGGATATCTGGTGTCGAACCTTCGATATATACCTTGCGTGAGGCAGGCAAAATACGGGTGAGATCCAGCGCTTCTTGTTCGTGTTTAGAGAGGGTCGATGAGGGGTCAGTCATCTGATTCATGGCAGCATCCAGCGGACGTATGTGAGGAAACCTGCCCACTATATCGCGTGCTAGAGGTCAGGGCTACCGCCAATCGATTTGTGTTGTTCTTGTGTTTGGCTGAATGTTTGTCTACGCTCTGAATCTATTGGGTGGATAGCCGCATGAATCACATGAAAACAGCAATAGTCGTTTTGCTGATCTTGGTCAGCTTACCCGTGATGGCGATGGATTTACTCGATACTTATCGCTTGGCACAACATCATGATCCAGCGTGGCGAGCCACCTTAAACACGTATTTGGCAGAGCAACAAAATGAAGCGATTGCTGCTGCTGGATTACTGCCGAACGTCTCTGCTTTTGGTGCGATCAATCGCAGCCGATTCGATCCAGATGTTAGTCCACAAACTTTTTTATCAACTGATCGGCAGTATTCGATTGCGGTGCGGCAGCCCGTGTTTAGTCCTGAGCGTTGGGCACGTTATCAGCAGGCCAAAGTCGCTACGCATTTAAATGATGCCAGGTTACGAGCAGATCAGCAGGCCTTTGTGTTAAAGGTCGCTGAGGCGTATTTTAACGTGCTACAAGCCGAGGCAGAACTGGCTTCATTGCGTGCAGAAGAACATGCTTTTGATCGCCAGCATACGATGATGCAGGCGCGATTTAAAGCCGGTGTGCTGGCCAAAAATGATGTGACTGAGGCATTGGCACAATACCAAAGTGCCGTGGCCAATCGCATCTCTGCTGAGATCAGCATCACCACCCGCCGTGAGGAGTTGACGGCTATTTTGGGGCAACCTGTAGAGCAGTTGGCGGCGTTGCGGCAGGATTTGCCATATGAAGCACCATATCCGAGTCAGATTGCCGATTGGGAAGCATTGGCCAAGCAGCACAACCCGAACATCGCTGTGGCACGGTTGCGTGCCGCTGTAGCCGACCAAAATCGTAAGATTCAAGCGGCTGGTCATCAGCCACGTTTAGACTTGATCGCTAGTGCTAGCGAGAATACACAGGATCTACCACAACAGAGTTTTAATGATGGTCGTCGCTTGTCAGTCGGCTTCGAGCTGAGCATTCCGCTTTATAGTGGTGGACAAACCACCGGCTTGGTGCGTCAAGCGGCCTATCAGGTGGATGCCGCAAAAGATCAGATTGTGGCTACAGAGCGGCAAGCTATCGCACAGGTGCGCAGTGCTTTTTTGAATCTACAGGCAGATCAGGCGCGGATTGCTGCCCGTCAAGCCGCAGTGGCGTCTGGTCAAGTGGTGGCAGAAGCATCACAAATCGGCTATGAGCTGGGTGTGCGTAATATCGTCGAGGTGTTGCTGGCACAGCGTGGTGCCTTTGCGGCACGGCGTGACTATATTGCAGCGCGTTATGCTTATGTCATCAATATCTTGCGCTTGCGTGCCGCCGCTGGACAACTGACGGCCGCTGATTTAGCTGAGATCAATACTTGGCTTAAATAATGCTTGATTGATGCTCGTCATCGAATCGTCATCTCAGTGCTTTATACTGTGACGTGCTGTATTTTTTTGGTTTTCATGTGCTGCAAGTGATTCTGATAATCCTTGCAGTGTGTGTATCGGTATCGGTATTGAGTGAGTTTAGGAGTAGTGCCGTCATGTGTCCTTCATTTGACCAACATGTCAAACACACATCGAATCAGTTTGAAGCTGACCTTGAAGAAATCCACCGGATTTTTATGGGCATGGGCGGTATGGTTGAGCAACAAGTCGCTGATGCGATTCACTCCCTATTAGACGCGGATGCTGAGTTGGCGATTCGGGTGCAACAGCAAGATCAGGTGGTGAATAAGTTTGAAACCGATCTGGATGGCGCGTTGGCATTGATCCTCGTCCGTCGGCAGCCGACGGCCAATGACCTACGTACCGTATTGGCGATGAGTAAAGCCAATACCGATCTCGAGCGGATTGGCGATGAAGCCAGCAAAATTGCCCGTATTGCGCAAGCACTGGTCAATGAAGGCGAGTCCACTCGCGGTTATATGGAAACACGGCATATTGGTAATCAGGTGCGCTTGATGATTCGCGAGGCACTCGATGCTTTTGCCCGACTCGATGCAGAGCAAGCCTTACGCGTGATGCAAGCGGATGCGGATATTGATCGTGAGTATCAGTCAGCGACCCGCACGCTGATGACTTTTATGATGGAAGACCCACGCCAAATCACCCGCGTGATGAATGTCTTGTGGGTGCTGCGTTCGCTAGAGCGGATGGGTGATCATGCACGTAACATCAGTGAGCAAGTGATTTATATGGTCAAAGGCCGTGATGTGCGGCACACCCATATTGATATGATTGAGCAGCAACTGCACCAAGACTGAGCCTCACTGGTCTGTTTTAAAGCACCTCGGCATTGGCTGGGGTGTTTTGCGTTCTAGGGTAGGGGTGGGGGCTTTTTTGTGCTCATTGGCAAAAACCCTGACGAAAGGCACTTCACTGTTCGCCAATGGCAGATTAATCGCTTGTTCCGAACAGTTAAATCACGACACAATATCCACGAGTTTCATACGCCTGTGACAAAGGTGTCATTGCGCTCGTCTCTGACAGGATTTTCAGTTGCTCATATGCAGAGTGTGCAAGCGTCAGTTGTTGGGATGAGGGGCGAGTTGATCATATAAAATAAGGATGATTTCCATCCAGAAGCAGCGTTGCTGTATTGCTGATCCGATGAGTGCATGGTTATGACCTTTCAGTCTTTTGAGCGAACCCTAAAGCAGCCGAGTCAGGTGTGGATTGTGCTGCTGCTCAGTCTGATCGGCTGGTTTTTTTGTATGAATACTGCTCATGCACTGGTTCAACGTGGTGTGGGCAACTTAAGCTTTGAAAGTCCAGTCATTTCATCGACAGTACCCTGCCGAGTCTATATTACTCAAGATAAAGTACCATTTTGGAATACAACTCATCCTGCCAATAATGAGCAGGCTACGGGTGGCTGTACAGGCGCACCTACGAACACGTCAACAGTTGGGCCTATTTTTGAGGTTTGGCGCGGTCCTCGTAATATTAGTGGTAATGAGTCTAATAACTCGGATTTGATTGGGGCGCGTAGAGGTGTGCAGTTTATCGAACTCAATGCAACAGCACTTTCTGAGCCGAATCAAAATATTTGTTTGATTCAAGGTGAAGCCGTTAATTGGCGTTTTAGTCACAATGGCCGTAATGTAGCAAACGATAATTTACAATTTTCATTAGGTAATACCGCAATCGCATTAGCTTCGACGAGTACAACAGGACAAGGTCTTGTATCGACTTGCTCTTTGGGCACTTGTGCTGTGAGTAGCACGGTGTCTAATGGGCGTTGGGCGGATTATAGCGGCTCTTTTACAAATGTGGTGGCGTCTGGCAATCGATTACTGCGGTTTGCCTCGTTAAATGGTAGCTCAACAAGTGGTAATTTTCTAGATGATATTCAGGTCACACTTGCTCCAATCGTGGAGTTTGCAGGTACAACAATCACTGTTGCAGAAAATGCAAGTGCGCCGCCTGCCATTAATATCACAATGGTTGGAATAGTGCCGACAGGTGGTATGAATTTGGCAGTGCAGGTGGAGCCAACAGCGACGGCCACGATTGGTGTTGATTACACGTTAAACGGGCAGTCTAACCTAAATTTTAATGTGTTTGTGCCTGCTGGAGATTATCAAGCAGGTCTAACGATTCCGATTTCTGTACAACTCCTGAATGACACGATTGCCGAAGATAGTGAGTTTTTTTCGCTTTCACTACAGCAATCACCCACAGATGCCTACCGTGTGCTATCAACCACGGTGTGTGGCGGTGGTGCAAATGGCACCGTGAATTATACGATTACAGATGATGATATTCAGTTTCGCCTCCAAAAAAATTGGATCAACGCAACAGTGGGTGATAGCGCTCAACTGAGTACAAGTGGATTGACCAATAATATTGGCCATTCATCGACTGCAACGACCGCAAATGCTTCTAATTTAAGTGCATTTGTAAATGTAAACCCAAGTCAAGTCGCTACACTGACAGAGCTGTTGGCTGGCACAAATCAGTCTAACTACACTGCATCGCAGTGGAGTTGTGCTGGCGGCGGGAGTCTTGTCGGTAATCAAATCACCTTTTCAAATGCTGATCTTGGCAAACAAATTACTTGTAGTATCAGTAATACCGCTATCCGTGCCGACCTCTCGATCACCAAGACCAACAGCGTCGCAGCGGTTAATGCCGGTGGCACAACTGCTTACACGATTGTCGTCAGCAACGCCGGCCCAAGTGCCGCCAACAACGCCTTATTCCGTGACATTGCCGCGACTGGCTTAAGTAAAACCAGCATCACTTGCGGTAGCGTCACGGGTGGTGCAGTTTGTCCAACTGCTCCGATTAGCATTGCCACCGTCGAAGGCGGCACAGGTGTCGCCATCCCGACCATGCCGTCGGGTGGCAGCGTCACCTTTACCGTCAACGCCAGCGTCACTGCGACCAGTGGCAGCGTTGCCAACACCGCCACCGTCACTGCCCCAGCCGGTGTGACTGAAATCAACAGCGCCAACAACAGCGCGACTGATACCGACAGCGTAAATAGTTTCGTCGGCATCTCGGGTCGGGTGTTTAACGACAACAGCGGTAGCACTGCAATTGCAGCAAACGCCTACAATGCAATTCAAGACACCGGCGAAATCGGTCTAGCAGGCAGCACAATTGAGCTGAATAACTGTGCGGGTGCAGTGATTGCGACGACACAAACTGACGGTGCAGGTGATTATAATTTTGTGGTTACACTTGCTGGTTTGAGCAGCCCTAACTTTTGTATCACCCAAACCAACCTGACTGGCTATACATCAGTCAGTGGTACGGCGGGCTATACGCGTACGACTGACACGATTACGGTGTCCAACACGAGTAGCCTTGCTTATCCAAATCATAACTTTGGTGATGCACGTTTGACATTGATTTTGACCACTGACGGCCAGCAGACCACCACGCCAAGTGGCACGGTCAGTTACGCGCATGTGTTGACAACCGATGCAGTGTTAACCCCCACCGGCTTCAATACGGTCGCTACTGAGCAACCCAATGGCTTAGGTTGGACGAGTGTGCTTTACCGTGATACCAACTGTAACGGTGTGGTCGATGCGGGTGAGGGCGTGGTCAGTAGCTTGCCACAACTGCTGCCCAATGATCGAATCTGCGTGGTACAGCGGGTGAATGCGCCAGCGACTGCCAGTGCGGGTGCACAACAGGTGGCGAC
>JBBKWW010000140.1:0-19324 GCA_037969155.1 Moraxellaceae bacterium | reverse complement strand
TAAAAAAACGGCGGCGTGATAACAACATGGCAGGTAGTTCCCGTCAAAAAAATCAAGAGGGCAGTCATTGATTCTAATCGAGAATGCTTGCGTACAGGTGAAGACTCTGTGCAGATCTGTAGGTGAAGCCTGTAATATCTCTTGTATTGTCCGATTGCAAATGAAAACATTTCTCATTTATAATTTAAGCCGTTGTGCTGGGTAGCTGTTTCTACATGAGAGGCGATCAGTTTTTGCCATTCGATGTACGGCAACATGCCAGTAGAGATTCCCAAGTAGGCTGATCGAGGAACAGGTGTATACATGAAAGGTTCTATTGAAATGACCTATCGTCAACCGACCGCGATGAGTCTATCGAGCCAGCCAAGCAGGTTGTCGCCACGTACGCTGCGTTATTATCCATGGGTCATTGCTGTGGTGGTGCTGGGACATGTTGCGGCGTTTGTGGGATTGACGCAGTTACAGCCACAGATGATCGTAGCCCCTGTGCCCGAACCCGTTGAAATTCGTTGGGTTGAGCTGACCCCGCCGCCACCGCCAGAACCGAAGCCGATCCCAAAGCCGAAGCCGATCCCAAAGCCGAAGCCTGTACCAGAATCGAAGCCTGTACCAGAATCGAAACCACCACTGCCTACGCCAAGTAAACCAAAAATAGTGCCAGTGACGCCGCCGCCAGTTGCCAAAGCTCCAGCAAAGATATTGCAAACAGTTGCACCTACCGTGAAGCAGATGCCTAAACCAGTCGAGCGCGTGATGGAGCCAAAGATCGAACCCACGCTGAGTGCCGCGCCTGTGGCGAAACCAGCACCACCGATACCCATGCCACCTGTGCCAACGGCTATTGCTGCGCCAGTTAAAGCAGCCCCTGTGTCTGTGCCAGCCCCCGTCGTTGAATCGCCAACTGCACCACCTGCCGATGTGGTCAGTGCAGCCCCGCGTACCGTTGCGATTGCGGGTGTTGCTTACAAGCGACCGCCACAAGTGCAATATCCTGAGCAAGCACGTCGGCGTGGTGATACGGGTACGGTCTTAGTGCGCGCCTTGGTCGGCAGTAATGGCCGAGTAGATTCAGCGACGATAGAGCAAAGCTCTGGTAATCGCTTACTTGATCAGGCTGCCATGCGTGCTGTGAATCGAGCCTCTTTTCATCCTTATCGCGAAAATGGTGTCGCCCAGTCGGTGTACACTCTGATTCCGATTGCGTTTACCCTGAATGAGGACTAATCCCTATGGATTACGCACTATATTGGCAACACACAGATGCTTTAAGCAAAGGTCTATTTTTTATTTTGCTCGTTATGTCAGTGGTGTCGTGGTGCGCGATGGTGTTGCGTATCTTAGACACTCGCCGTCTCAAAACGGATGCACTGGTCGCTGTACAACAATCGGTGACCAGCCTGCATACACAGATGCATAGCCTATCACCTGAGCAGCGTCGAGCCATTGCTGAGCAAGCGTTACTGCGCCAACTCAACCGCACCCGTGTAGAGTCAGAGCGTGGGCTACAAGTGCTAGGTACTACCGCAGCGATTGCACCTTTTTTGGGATTGTTTGGCACGGTGTGGGGGATTTTTCATGCGCTACACGCGATTGGTCAAAGTGGCCAAGCAGGACTAGGACAAGTCGCAGGGCCTGTTGGCGAAGCCTTGATTATGACGGGTTTAGGTCTGGCGGTAGCGATTCCAGCAGTACTGGGCTACAACGTTTGTGTGCGATTGAATCGCAAAATGATGGCGCAGCTACAAGATGAGGCGCACAGTGTGTTGATCGAACAACTCCTGCCGCATGTGCCAAATGCAAAAGTGGATAGCAGCATGCCAACGGGGAGTGCCGCCTAATGGCCTTCCAGTTGGGTGATGATGAGCAGCAAGGTCTGAGCGAGATGAACTTGATCCCGTTAATCGACATTATGCTGGTGTTGATGATTATTTTCTTGGTCACGGCAACCGTAATGAATCCTGCTGTGCCGCTCAACTTACCGCAAGCCGATGCGCAAACACTGCCAGAACAACCCACTGTAGTCAGTATTAGTATTGACGCTGAAGGGCAGATATTTTGGGATAAGCAGCCAGTGACGCTAGAGCAGCTTGAGCAGCGGATGCAAGTCGCCGCACAAGCCGAGAAGAAGCCGTCGATTCATCTACGTGCTGACCAAGATACCCGCTATGACGGGGTGGCGCAGGTGTTGGCGCGTGCGAGTAAAGCAGGTCTGAATGATTTGGCCTTTGTCAGTGATGCTGCGAATCCATAGGATCGCTTGTAAAATGAAGCGTTATACCATCGCGGGTTTAGCCCGCGAGGTGGTCTGCAAATACTTGCCGTAGCTTGCTCAGTTTCGGTGGGATTAACGCATTACAATAGCCCTGCGTTGGGTTTTTAGCAAAATAGCGCTGATGGTAGTCTTCGGCTGGATAAAAGGTCGGCGCAGGGCTAAGTTCAGTCACCACCGCAATCCCTTGTGCGGTCAGATCGGCGATCTTAGCGGCTGCAACCTGTTGTTGTGATTCATCTATATAAAAAATCACTGAACGATATTGCGTACCACGGTCATTGCCTTGGCGATTTAACGTGGTCGGATCGTGGGTCGCAAAAAAGATATCCAACAGCGTCGCATAGTCGATCTGCGCCGGATCGTAATCAATCGCAATCACCTCGGCATGACCGCTGACACCCGTACAGATCTGCTCATAGGTCGGATTAGGACGTAAGCCCCCCGCATAGCCGCTGGTGACTTTGGTCACGCCGCGCACCGCCGCAAAGACTGCTTCAGTACACCAAAAACAGCCGCCGCCAATAATGGCGCGTTCAAAGGTCGTCGGTAAGCTAAATTCTTGTGGCATGAGCGACTCCTTATTTCATCGGTGGATTCAATTGATCAGTTTCGCCGTAAAACTCTGCCGTTTAGGGCGGAGAGAGACAAGGATGTCACGGCACAGGTTGACTGGTGGCGGTAAGCACTGCCAAAACTTGACCTGTTGCATTTTTGAGTGTCAGTTGATTGTCATCGATTTGGTACTGCTGAGCATTGTTCAAAGCGGTGACAAATGGCATCTCAAAATTGTCATTCATACAGGCCATTTTAGTGCTGGCAAGTGGTGCGAGACTGATATTATGGCCGCTGACTTTGGCTTGCCCCATCAGACGATTACAACCGGTTGCACCACTGACCCGTAGTTCAGACGAAAACACCAAATGTGGCCGATTGTGCGCTGTTGCATCGATCCGAACGGCCTTGCCATTCAGTTGGCTCAGTTGCCACGCAGTATTTTTTAGCGTCTTATGATGCGGGTTATCAGTGCCCATCGGTAAGGTGTTACAAGCGGCGAGCACCAGCGTTGAGCCGAGTACGGCCGTCGTCCACAGTCTAAACATATTATCGCTCCGAAACGATCAATCTATCTGCTATTACAGTGCCATAAACTGGTTTTGAGTGGCAGGAGGTTTTTGTTGTGAAACACCCGCCGAGCAGTGGTTTGTATAGCAGCAGCGTATCAGCTACGCCGCAAATAGGGACATTTGCAGCGGCTGTGTAACCGCTGTTGTCGTGGCATTTAGCGTTGATAACGCACGATCTCAAAGGCAATATTGGTTTTACTGTCCTGCATTGCAGTACGCTGCACCACCTGAAACGCCGCTGGAATCTCTGGATAAAACACATCACCCGTCACGGCCAGATCGACATGACTGACCTCCAGCCGATCACTGATCTCCAGCGTTTGCCGGTACAACTCCGCACCACCAATCACAAAAATCTGATTTTGCCCCAATGCCTTGGCATCCGCTGCTGCGCCATCGAGCAACTGCTCAAGGCTATGCGCGACTTTGACCCCATCTGCTTGCCAGTCAGGATCACGGGTCAATACCCAACTGATTCGATTCGGCAGGGGTCGCCCAATCGAATCAAAATTTTTACGCCCCAGCAGCATCACACCGCCTTGCGTGGTCGCCTTAAAATGCTTGAGATCATCCGGCAAATGCCACGGCAATTGATTGTCTACACCGATACAGCGTTGCCGATCCATCGCCACCACTTGCACCACATTTAGACCGTGCCAACTCATACCGCCACCATCGCTTTAATACCTGCATGATGCTGATAGTTGATCAGCTCAATATCATCGAGACTAAAGCCAAAGATATCAGTGATCGCAGGATTGAGCTTTAACGTTGGCAACGCATACGGCGAGCGTGACAGTTGTAGCTCAGCTTGTTCGAGATGATTGTTGTATAAATGACAATCGCCCCCCGTCCAAATAAATTCACCGAGCCCCAAGCCACACACTTGTGCCACCATCTGAGTCAGTAGGGCATAGCTGGCAATATTAAACGGCACACCGAGGAAAATATCTGCACTGCGTTGGTACAGTTGGCAGGAGAGCTTGCCGTCTTGCACAAAAAACTGGAACAGCGTATGACACGGCGGCAAGGCGACTTGATTGGCTTCTTTGGGATTCCAACCCGAGACGATCAAGCGGCGTGAATCTGGGTTGGTTTTGATTTCGTTGATCAGCCAACTGATTTGGTCAACGCCATCTGCGGCGTATTGTCCATCTGCTAATGCAGTCGCACCAAAGTTACGCCATTGATGACCATACACAGGGCCTAGCTCGCCAGTAGGCCGCCCAAAACGCGCCGTTTGCTCAGCGGTTGCCCATTCATCCCAAATGCTGACCTTATGGTCTTGTAGATATTGAACATGCGTATCACCGCGCAAAAACCACAGCAATTCAAGCACAATCGAGCGAAAATGCACCCGCTTGGTGGTGACAATCGGAAAGCCGTGCGCCAGATCAAAACGCATCTGATGACCGAACACTGAGCGCGTACCCGTGCCCGTGCGGTCGGATTTTTGGCCGCCCTGATCCATGACCAGACGCAGTAAATCAAGGTAGCTTTGCATAATCAGACATCACATTAACAAGGGTGCAAGAGAGTTTTGCGGCCGATATTCTAGCAAACAGCACGCCCGCAAAACACACTCATTTTTTTAAAATCAGTGTTCGCACTCGACCACATACAGCACATGCAAGCCGTCTTGGTAGGCATGCTGAAAGACCGCCAGTAAGGTTTTTAGTGCGCGAAAAATAAAAAACGGCGAATCGCCACCAATCCCCAATCCGCTATTCAGGTTCATGTTGACATCGGCCATGTCATAGGCTTCACCGACTTCTTCCATGTCTGCATCAAATGGCTCAAGCGCGGCAAAAAACACATTAAACCAAGGCTCTTGCAGATTGAGCAGGTCGCGTAGCGCATCAATGACCACCGGAATCTCGTCGCTATCGAATTGGCAGACCGCCAGTGCCGAATCTCGATCCTCGCGCTCAAACGCATCATCACAGCGTTCGCCGTTCAAAAACGCCAAGGGTTTCAGACCCGCCATTTCGACCACTTCATTCATGACGGTGAAATAGCAGTGATTGAGTGATAAGCCAGACATGGCATGACTGAGAAAGTGAGGTGCCGTGGGATTGGTCGCGCGTTGGCAAAATTCCGTCACTTCATCCAGCGACTGAAAACGCTCTGGTAAAGCAGCGGCAGCGACGGCAAGCGCATATAACAGGGTGTCGTTTTGCATGGTGGGCGATCAGTCAGGTCAAAGTGTGGCCAGTGTGCGCATCAATCTGTTAAACCACAAGCACAAAAAAGGCTGGAGATGACCAGCCTTGCTTGCTTATTTGCTCGGTTGACCCCAATCTTGACATCCTCCCCGAGCTAAAGCACGGCGATTCCTACAGCTAGACGGCAATGTCCTGCCGCGAAACAGATCTTGCGGGGCAATGCTCCTCATCTCTGTTTCTTATTCCAGTGTAAACCTACCTTTCGGACTACATTAAATGCGTGATTTACAATGGGAAAATTGTTTTCTTGCTGTTGTGTCAGCGTGCTCGCTAAGGGTAATACACAACAAACCAATACTAGCAATTCTAACCCCCCATGTCAATGAGCAATATATTGCGTAAAGATGCGAATTGCCGCCTTATATCCTCGGGCTAAACCCCGAGGTTTTACGGCGAGACTAATAAACCTTGCGGCGATAGGCGTACCACAGCATCCAAAATCCGATCAGGATCATTGGCAGGCTTAAAAACTGCCCCTTGCTCATCCACGCAATAAACAGTAAGCCATGATCAGGTTCCCGGAAAAACTCCACAATAAACCGCGCCAAGCCATAACCGATCAAAAACAGCGCCGCCACCGCCATACGTGGTCGGGGTTTGCTGGAAAACCACCACAGTACAATAAACAACAGCAAACCTTCGCCGAGTGCCTGGTACAGTTGCGACGGATGACGCGGCAACTGATCAACATACGGGAAAATCATCGCCAATGGATAGTCAGGGTTGACCACAGGCCGCCCCCACAACTCACCACCAATAAAGTTACCAATTCGACCAAACATTAAGCCAAGCGGTGCGCAGGGCGCAATAAAGTCTAAGGTTTGAAAGGCAGTTTTTTGATATTTATGCGCAAAATACCACATGGCAAACACCACACCCAAAAAGCCACCATGAAAGCTCATGCCGCCTTCCCAAACTTTAAATAACCATAACGGTTCGGCTAAAAATTTAGAAAATTCATAAAATAAGACGTAACCCACTCGCCCGCCAAGAATTACCCCCATCGCTCCAAAAAACACCAGATCAGAGACCATTTCATTGTTCCAACCCTCACGGTGTTTGGCACGATAGGTCGCTAAAACGTAAGCAAAACCGAACGCGAGTAAATACATCACGCCATACCAATGCACTTGTAGTGGGCCAAGCGATAAGGCGATGGGATCGATATTGGGATAAATAAGCATGGGGTCATCCAATGGGTTTCGGTTGTGCGCCGTTGCAAACATCAAGCCAAATATCAAGGATTGTCGGTTCGACACAATTGGGGCATTCTAGCCGATATCGACCTGTTTTGTTTTGGCGTATTGTTCATGTGTATTTTGGCGTTGGCGTGGCGAATTTTGCCTGAACAGCCGTTACTGTTGTTGAGTAACCGCGATGAGTTTCTAGCGCGTCCGGCCTTGGGTTTGCATCGCTGGTCAGATCAGCCGATTCTGGCTGGTCGTGACCAGCAGTCTGGTGGCACGTGGCTGGGCATGACTGAATCAGGCCGCTGGGCAGCCTTGACTAACTATCGCCAACTGCCTAGCGTGAAACCTGATGCTGCAATTTTACGTTCGCGTGGAGTGTTGGTGAGTGAGTATTTAGATTCTGATTTGTCGCCGCTAGCGTTTGCCCGTCAGATTGAGCTATTACGCTATGAAGGTTTTAGCTTATTACTCGGCACGCGCGAGCAGGCGGTGGTGGTGAGTAATTTTGGCACTGCGCCGACGGTATTGGCTGCGGGATTGTATGTGCTGTCGAATGGTTTGATTGATGAGCCATGGCCGAAGGTTGAGCGCTTGCGGCAGCGGGTGACACAGGAGGTATTGCCGTTACTCACGCAACAGCAGATGCGCAATTGGAAGGCAGCGGCGTTTGATGTATTGGCCGATACGCGAGTGGCTGAGGATGTGCTGTTGCCGCAGACGGGTATCGGTCTGGAGATGGAGCGCTTGCTGTCGTCGGTATTTATCGAGTCACCGATTTATGGCACACGCTGTTCAACCGTGTTGGCGTTTGATGGTCAAGGTTATACGTTGTCTGAGCAGACTCATGATGCAGCTGGGCGGCTGCGGGCGACTGAAGTAGGGCGTTGGGAGTGATCCTATAACTAGAGCGACCTTAGCTGCTGCATCAACGCCTGCACTGCCTGTCCACGATGACTGATCTGATTTTTCGCTGTTTTATCCAGTTCTGCGCTGCTTTTGCCCAGCTTAGGCAGCCAAAACAGTGGATCATAGCCAAAGCCCGCCGACCCGCGTGGTTCATCCAACAGCTCACCTTGCCAAATGCCCTGCGCAATGATTGGCAGTGGATCATCGGCGTGTCGCACCAAGGCCAATACACAAACAAACATGCCGACAATCGGCTGCGCACCACGATGCGACGTTAAAACATCCAAAAGGGCTTGGTTATTACGCGCATCATTGCCATGCTCACCGCCAAACCGCGCCGAATAAATGCCCGGTGCACCCTTGAGCAGCGGTACACACAGCCCAGAATCATCGGCTAGCGCAGGTAAGCCTGATAACCGCGCCGCATGCCGTGCTTTGATCAGTGCATTTTCGACGAAGCTTAACCCGTCTTCGACCGCATCCTCGATCTGAAAGTCACGCTGCGGCAACACCTGTACTGGCCAATCTAGCCCGCCTAGCATGTGCTGAAGCTCGTTTAATTTGCCTGTATTGTTACTGGCCAGCAGTAGCTTTTGCTGTGGAAATAGACTCGAAAGCATCATGTGGCGGACTCAAGAGGGTCAAAAGCCCAACAGGAGTTGGGCTATGGGTTTAGCGATGCATGCAGGTTTAGTTGCGTGGCGCTGGGCTGGTAAACCAATCATCAGCACGCTTGGTGGCATTGGTTTGGTCTTGACTCGATAAATTGACCGCCAATTGCCGAATTTTGTTCTGTGCCAGTGATTTAACCTGCTGATCAAGCATGCCTTCACGGGTTGACACGTTATACCATTTATAGGCATCGGTCAGATTTTGTTCGCGCTCTTCAAGCAAGGCCAAGTTATAACTGGCGCGGTTGTCACCTTGTTTGGCCGCTTTTTGTAACCATTGTTTGGCTTGCAGCAGATCACGGTTTACACCACGACCTTGGGCGTACATTTGCCCGACATTGAGTTGTGCCGGTGCCGCACCACGCTCAGCGGCTTTTAGGTACCAAGCAAAGGCTTGATTAATATCCTGTGGCACGCCTTGACCTGCTTTATAGCGATTGGCTAAAAAGAATTGTGCATGCACGTCACCGGCTAGCGCAGCAGCTTGCAGGGTCGGCAATGGCATGGCGGCATACGGTGACGCATGAGCCACGGTGGTCGCCTGAAATGCCCAACTGGCGACGGAAAAAACAACAGCATAGATTGCGGATTTCATAGGCGACTCACTCGATAGATGGCAACTTCCCCAAAGAAGTTTGGCATATGCTTCATTAACCAACTGCCTTGCTGGTCATCATTGACGGCAAAGCGATTAATAATCTGGATCTGATGCGCGTGACACAGCGCCTCAAAGTCCCGAAAGGTACACAGATGGATGTTTGGCGTATCGTACCACATATAGGGTAGCGCTTCCGATACTGGCATCATGCCACGTAATGCCAAATAACTGCGGGTTTTCCAGTGGGCAAAGTTCGGAAACGTAATAATCGCCTCACGTCCCACCCTGAGCATATCTAATAACAGTTTATCTGGTGCGTCTACTGCTTGCAAAGCCTGTGCCATCACCACAAAATCAAAGCTCTGATCAGCAAATCGCCCCAGACCTTGATTTAAATCCTGCTGAATAATCGACAAGCCACGGCCAATCGCGGCCGTGATTTTGTGCTCGTCGATTTCGACGCCATAGCCAGTAATGCCCAGTTTTTGCTGCATATGTGCCAATAGCTCACCATCGCCGCAGCCCAAATCCAGCACGCTTGAGTTGGGTTTAATCCAGCGTTCGGCCAAGCGTTGGTCAAGCCGCATGGTCTGCTCCTTGCGGGTGAGTTTTTAACGTAGGAGAGTGCAGTGCTGCACCTAAAAATGCTCGTAATGTTTGCACATAGCGCGGAATGGGAAATAAAAATGCATCATGGCCTTGAGGTGCCTCGACCTCGATATAGCTGACATTTTTATGATTGGCGATTAAGGCATCGACAATTTCTTCGGAGCGACTCGGCGCAAATCGCCAATCAGTACTAAACGACACCACCAAAAATCGACACGTCGCCCCCGATAATGCGCTGACCAGATTTTCATCAAACTCGCGAGCAGGATCAAAATAATCTAAGGCTTTGGTCATCAATAAATAAGTATTGGCATCGAAGTTTTTACTGAACTGCTCACCTTGATAGCGTAAGTAGCTTTCGACTTGAAACTCGACATCATAGCCGTACATAAACTTGCCGGATTTTAAGTCACGCCCGAATTTTTGTTTCATCGCCTCATCGGTGAGATAGGTCAAATGGCCAACCATCCGCGCCAATACCAAACCGCGCCGTGGATAGGTATCATGTTCCAGATAACGCCCACCATGAAAATCAGGATCAGACAAAATCGATTGGCGGGCGACTTCGTTAAATGCAATATTCTGGGCCGAGAGCTTCGGTGTGCTGGCAATCACCACACAGTGTCGTAAACGAGCCGGATAATCGACGGCCCATTGCTGTGCTTGCATGCCACCGAGTGAGCCTCCGACGACAGCATGCCAGATGGCAATCCCGAGCCGATCAGCCAGTAATACTTGTGAGCGCACCCAGTCACGTACGGTTACCAATGGAAAGTCTGGGCCGTAGATTTTGCCAGTTTCTGGATTGATCGAGGTCGGGCCAGTACTGCCATGACAGCCGCCGAGATTATTGAGTACCACCACAAAGAATAGATTGGTATCAATGGCTTTATTGGGGCCAATACAACTGTCCCACCAACCTGCTTTGCTATCCGATTCACGATGATAACCCGCAGCATGATGATGACCCGATAAGGCATGACAAATCAAAATCGCATTTGAGCTATCTGCATTTAAACTGCCGTAGGTCTCGATCACTAACTCAAAACCCTGTAGCGTTCGGCCACAATCGAGCAGTAGTGGCGTATCAAAACGCTCTAGCCGTGGCTGCACCAGTCCGACTGAGTCGATCATCGCATCGTTCGCGTTCACCACAATCGCCCTTGATCTTGCAAAAAAACAATCCACGAGTGTAAGGGGCGAGCCAAAACGGGGCAAGTGCTGTCTGTAAACACCGACAAAACTGTGCAAAGCCTCTGGTTTTTGTACAGTTCATCGACCAATCAGCCGGTTTTTTAGCATCTCGATGCTATATTTTTGTACTTGCAGCCAGCCTTGCCTTATACTTATCCACTTTATTTTTTATGCTTTGATCAAGTACCGAGGAAGCCATGCAAGTTACGACCGAAGCGATCTCAGGTCTAGAACGCCGACTAACAATTATCGTTCCTTCTGAGCGGATTAACAGCCAGTTTGAAGCCCGTCTGAAAAAGGTCGCTAAATCGGCCAAAATTAACGGTTTCCGTGCCGGCAAAGTGCCGATGTCACGGATTCGTTCAGACTACGGCCCTGGCATTCAACAAGAAGTGATTAACGATGCGATTCGTGACTCAGTGTTTGAGGCCATTCGTGCCAACAACATCAATGCAGTGGGCATGCCAAACATCGAGTCTGCCGAGCTGAGTGACAAGGGCTTGGAATATAAAGCCGTTGTTGAGGTCTATCCAGAGGTTGCAGTCGCAGGCTTTGATGGCTTAGCGATCGAACGAAAAACCACTGAAATCAGCGATGCTGATGTCGATACCATGATCGAAAGTCTACGCAAGCAGCGCCAGACCTTCACTGCGACCAAAGTCATGGCGAAGAAAAATTTCCAAGTCACTTTTGACTTTGAAGGCACTGTAGACGGTGAAAAGTTTGAAGGCGGCAGTGCTGAAGACTTTAAACTGGTGATCGGCAGTGGTCAGATGATTCCGGGCTTTGAAGACGGTATTGCTGGCATGAAAGCGGGTGAAGAAAAAGTCATCGACGTGACTTTCCCAGAAAACTACCAAGCCGAACATCTGGCTGGTAAAGCGGCTCAGTTTAAAATCAACCTGAAAAAAGTTGAAAAACCTGCACTGCCTGAGATCGACGAAGGCTTTTTGGCATTGTTCGGGATTACCGAAGGTGGCGAAGAGCAGCTAAAAATCGAAGTGCGCAAAAACATGCAGCGTGAAGTGAAGCACAGCCTGCGTACCCAGACCAAACAAGCCACATTCGACGCGTTGCTGGCGGCCAATGGCGAGATTCAAGTGCCTAAGGCCATGATTGCCGAGGAAACTCAGCGCCAACGTCAAGCCATGTTACAGCAGTTTGCTCAGCAGTTCGGTGGTGCGCAGAAGTTTGACGACAACATGCTGCCAGACGAGTTGTTCCAAGAGCAGGCCGAGCGTTCAGTTAAGCTGGGTGTTTTGGTCGCGAAAGTCATCGAAGAGAGCAAGCTGACGGTCGATCAAGATCGTGTCAGCACCATGATCACTGAAATGTCTGAAAGCTATGAAGATCCTGCCGAAGTGATTGAACACTACAGCAACGACAAGCAACAACGGGCACAAATTGAAGCCGTGGTGCTGGAAGATCAAGTGGTCGATCATATTCTGGCGGGTGCAACCGTGTCAGAAGTGATGGTGTCTTATCAAGATCTGTTGGCTGCGCAGCAAGCCGCTAATCAACGTGGTTAAGCGGGTCGTCGCATACTAAGTCACTTAAAAAGGCACATCTTAGATGTGCCTTTTTTTGTTTTTTTAGGACAAACACTGCTCAGTATTGCGTCTGAATGGTTTTGCCCTTTGCATTTTTACCGAATATCCCCCATATTCTGGAAACAATCTTGAACGTGCAGGAAGAATTCGCTGTGACCTATCCAGCCCAAACCACACAAAATGCTCTTGTTCCGATGGTGATTGAACAATCTTCGCGTGGCGAGCGTTCGTTCGATATTTACTCACGCCTGTTGCGTGAGCGGGTGATTTTCTTGACGGGTGAAGTCGAAGACCATATGGCCAATCTAGTGGTCGCCCAGTTGTTGTTTTTAGAGGCTGAAAATCCAGATAAAGACATTCATCTATATATCAACTCACCTGGCGGCTCAGTCACCGCTGGCATGGCGATTTATGACACCATGCAGTTTATTAAGCCTGACGTTTCGACCATTTGCATTGGACAAGCGGCATCGATGGGGTCGTTTTTATTGACGGCAGGTACTAAAGGCAAGCGCTACGCCTTGGCCAACTCACGAGTTATGATTCACCAGCCGCTCGGTGGCTTCCGTGGTCAAGCCTCAGATATTGAGATTCATGCCAAAGAGATTTTGTACATTCGCGAACGCTTGAATGGTCTGTTGGCACATCACACGGGTCAACCGATTGATCAGATTGCCAAAGACACTGATCGTGATAATTTTATGAGTGCAGAAACCGCCCGTGAATACGGCTTGGTTGATGCAGTTCTCAGCCAGCGCAACTAAGCGCGGCTGACAAACAGACGAGAGAGCCCATGTCAGATTTAACACAAGCACCAAAATGCTGCTCATTTTGTGGCAAACGCCAAGATGAAGTCGAAAAACTGATTGCGGGTGAAAATGCTTTCATTTGCAATGAGTGCGTCGATATTTGTCTGGATTTGGTGCAAACCCAGAAGCAAACCGATGATGCGGATTGGGACAGTCGCCCGCTGCCCAAGCCCGCTGAAATTCGTGACGCGCTTAATCAGTATGTGATTGGTCAGGAGCAAGCCAAAAAAACTTTGGCGGTTGCGGTGTATAACCATTACAAGCGGCTACGCGCCACGCAGCAGAGCGGCACGCACAAAACTGCGGATGCCGTAGAGCTGTCTAAGAGCAATATCTTGCTGATTGGACCGACTGGCTCGGGCAAAACCTTGCTGGCACAAACCCTTGCGCGTTTGTTGGATGTGCCGTTTGCGATGGCTGATGCAACCACTTTAACCGAAGCGGGTTATGTGGGTGAAGACGTCGAAAACATCGTGCAAAAATTGCTACAAAAAGCGGATTATGATGTCGAAAAAGCCCAAAAAGGCATCATCTATATTGATGAAATCGATAAAATTAGCCGTAAAAGCGACAATCCTTCCATCACTCGTGATGTGTCCGGTGAGGGCGTGCAGCAAGCCTTGCTGAAAATGATCGAAGGGACGGTCGCGTCGATCCCGCCGCAAGGTGGTCGTAAGCATCCACAGCAAGAATTTGTGCAGGTTGATACCAGCAACATTTTGTTTATCTGTGGCGGGGCATTTTCAGGACTTGAAAAAGTCATCCAACAGCGTAGCGAAAAAACGGGTATTGGTTTTGGTGCTGAAGTTAAAAGCAAAGACACCAGCAAAAAACTCGGTCAATTGTTCCGTGAAGTCGAACCAGAGGATCTGATTAAGTTTGGTTTGATTCCAGAGTTTATTGGTCGCTTACCGGTGATTGCAACGCTTGAAGAGTTAGATGAAGCGGCATTGATGCAGATTTTGACTGAACCTAAAAACGCGTTGACCCGTCAGTATCAGCGTTTGTTTGAGATGGAAAATGTTGATCTGGATTTTACGCACGATGCCTTACTGGCTATTGCCAAAAAAGCACTCGAGCGTAATACTGGTGCGCGCGGCTTGCGTTCGATCTTAGAGAACGTATTGCTTGATACCATGTATGACTTGCCATCGTTGACGGATATTGGTTCGGTTGAAATCACTGCTGAGGTGATTAATGGCAAAGCCAAACCTGTACTGAAAGCGGAGCGAGTGGTCGTCGAATCGCCACCAGAAGTGGTTGCCGACTACCTTAAAGTGTTGCATAACAATGCGAAGCGTGCCTAATAGTATTATGGTGGCATACACTGTTTTATGACGCAGCCTGGCAACTTACGGTTGCCAGTTGTGCTTTGAACGCTACACAATCAACAAGACACTGTTGGTGTAGGGATACAATCATTTTTAAGTTTTAAACGACAGGAATCAACCATTATGCTGGCGGAGATTATTGCTGATTTTCAAAGGAACTGGATGTTGTATCTGCTGATTCCTTTTATCAGTGGCTTTATTGGTTGGATTACCAAAGTTATTGCCGTCAAAATGATGTTCGGTCCCTTAGAATTTAAAGGGATTTGGCCGATTGGCTGGCAGGGTGTCGTGCCGCGTAAAGCACACAAAATGGCCACGACGGCAGTCGAGCTGATGACCAGTAAGCTGATCAAGCCAGAAGAGATTTTTGCCCGACTTGATCCAAAGCGTATTGCCCAAGAAATCGAAATACCGATGATGGCTGCCGCCGAAGAGATTACGCGTGAAGTGGCACAACGCTATAAGCCTGGTCTCTGGGAGGCGATTCCAGAGTCAGCGCGCCAAAAAATTATTAAGCGAGTTAAGGCAGAAGCTCCAATCGTTGTCGCTCAGATTATGACCGAGGTACAGCGTGATGTGACGGGATATTTTGATATCAAGCACATGGTGATTACGAATCTGACCCGTGATAAAACCTTACTGAACGATATTTTTAAAAAAGTTGGTAAGCAAGAATTTCGCTTTTTTGGCTGGATCGGCTTGGTATTTGGCCTGGTCATCGGTGTGATTCAGATGTTGCTATGGCTGTTGTTCAAGGAGCCATGGTTACTGCCATTATTTGGCGGGATTGTGGGGTTTACCAGTGATTGGCTGGCCTTACACCTGATGTTCCGTCCGCAACATCCTACAAAGATCATGGGTTTTACTGTGCAAGGCATGTTCTTGAAGCGCCAGCAACAAGTGGCTACTGACTACGCGGATCTGATTTCTAAACAACTGTTAACGCCAGGCAATATGATGGAAGAGTTGTTTCGCGGTCAGATGTCGGATCGTATCATGGAGTTGGTGCATAAAAACGTCAAGCGTATGATTGATGAGCAGGCTGGCATTGCACGACCGCTGGTGGTGTATGCGCTCGGCGGTGATCGCTATATCGAAATGAAAGACGTGATTGCTGAAAAAATCTTGAGTAAACTACCTGAAACCATGAAGCATATGGAAGCCTATGCTGAAGATGCGATGGATATTCGGAATACTCTGGTTGAGCGGATGCGTAAGCTCACCCCTGAGGAGTTTGAAGGTATGTTGCGTCCGGCTTTCCAAGAAGATGAAAAAACCTTGATCATCGTCGGTGGTGTACTGGGGATCATCGTTGGTGAAATGCAAGTGCTGCTGATGCTGCCATTATTTCAGTGAGTGCCAGTTGATTGCTAAATAGCCCTACGAACTCAGCTGCAAGGTTACTCACATACCGATTGCATATGCTGCTACTGATCTTGGCTATGCTGAGTGTTGTACCTGCTCAAACCACGTATGCTGCGACTGCTAAAGCAGATTGCGTGGTGTTGGTGCATGGTTTGATGGGTAGTCGTTGGAATTGGGTCGGGATGCGCGCACTACTAGAGCGCAGCGGCTATCTGGTGCAGTCGGTCAGTTATCCATCACGGCAACAGAGCATTGAGGTGTCAACGCAAGCGCTTGTTCCAGCTATTGCAAGCTGTCAGCAGCGTGGAGCGGGTACGGTGCATTTGGTCGGCCATTCGATGGGGGGCTTACTAATCCGGCAATATTTACAGCAGTATGGTGCGGCGGGAATTGGTCGAGTCGTGATGTTAGGCACTCCCAATCACGGCAGTGAGTTGTCCGATCATACGTCTGAGCAATGGCTGCATGAGCGTGCTATTGCACGCTGGCTTGGTCCAGCAGTGGCGCAGTTACAGACGAGTCCCGATGGTTTTATTGCGCAGTTGGCTGAGCCGACTGTTCAAACCGGCATCATCGCCGGCTATCTGACCCCGACGCCGTGGCTGAGTCGGCGATTTGGTGCAGCCAATGATGGCTTAGTGGCGGTGTATAGCACCCGCTTAGCGCAGATGCAGGATTTTGTGTTATTGCCAGCGGTTCATGGTAGTTTGCCGTTTAATGTCGATGCACAACGGCAAGCCGTCTGGTTTTTGAGTACAGGGCAGTTTTACCACGGGTCTGTACCGCAATAAATCGCGCAAACCAGTCGCAGTTTAACCGTGCAAACCAAATAGCCTGTGTGCCGCGTCAACCGACCCTAATATATTGCTGGCAATATGATATGTCTTTTGCTACAATGTGCGCACGCACTTTTCCTGTTCTTTGCCTGAACATCTTCTTAGCATTTCATGCGCGTTTACGTCCATAAGAGGACATCTTCATCGCGCCTGCCGCCAGATGACTTCTGGTAGTTCTTCAGGCCACGGCCGCAAGCATTCGTGCGTGACACGAGCATCGTCTTATAACTGGTGACCCCGCTGACAGGAGTTAGCAACAAGGTTTCCGCGCTCAGCCGATGTCTACTTCGATTTATTTTTTACGGAGCGTCCTTTCAGGACGAAATTCTCTATGAGCCTGACTTTTTCCGATTTTGCCATTGCTGATACTTTGAAACAAGCATTGGTTGATCTGGGTTTTTCCGAGCCGACATCGGTACAAAAAATTGCGATTCCTGCTGCACTCAACGGTACAGACTTACTGGTTTCGAGTAAAACTGGTAGTGGTAAAACAGTTGCCTTCTTATTGCCTGCATTGAATCCACTGGCGATGGTGGCACAGCCGCCAATGTCCGCACGTGCCAAACCGATTGTGACCCCAAGTGTATTGGTACTCTGTCCAACTCGCGAGTTGGCTCAGCAGGTCAGCCAAGACGCGATCAATTTGGTGCGCCATGTGAAGGGTGTGCGGATTGCCAGCATCATGGGCGGCATGCCATTTGGTAAACAAATTGCACAAATGAAAGGTGCGCAAGTGATTGTGGCGACGCCTGGTCGTTTGCTGGACTTGGTCAATCGTCGCCAAATCAGCTTGGGTGATGTCAAAACATTGATTCTGGATGAAGCGGATCGCATGTTGGATCTAGGCTTTTCAGAAGATCTAGAAGCAATCAGTGATTTGGCCAATAATCGTGAACAAACCTTAATGTTTTCGGCTACTTTTGCGGATCGGATTTTGCGTTTGGCACAAAAACTGACCAACAACGCTGAGCGGATTGCGATTGAAGGCGAGCAAACCACGAACATCGACATTGCGCAAACGTTGCATTGGACTGATGGTTTTGAGCATAAGAAAAAACTGCTGAATCACTGGCTCAGTGATGCGTCGGTTAATCAAGCCGTGGTCTTTGCTAGTACCCAAAACGATACCGATCTACTGGCTGAACAATTGACCGAAATGGGTCATCAGGTTGTGTCACTGCATGGTGCCATGCCACAAGCTGTGCGTAACCGTCGAATTCGTACCCTGCGTGAAGGTCGTGCCCGTGTGTTGGTCGCGACTGACGTGGCGGCGCGTGGTCTTGATGTCCCTGCAATCAGTCACGTGATTAACTTCGGCTTGCCGATGAAAAACGAAGACTATGTGCATCGGATTGGTCGTACCGGTCGTGCTGGCCGTAGCGGTCAGGCCATTACTTTGGCGACTCATCGTGAGCGCAGCAAAGTACGTTCGCTCGAAGATTATCTAAAAGCACGTATTACCGTCAGCGAAATTGCGGGCCTAGAGCCAAGCCCACCACCAGAAGGCGCACGTCGTCCAAGTGGTCGTGGTGGTTATGCCGGTGCTGGCGCAGGTGCACGTCGTCGTCCAGAAGGCGAGCGTAGCTTCCGTAGCAATGATGGGCGCGGTGGCGCACCTGCTGGTCGTTCAGCGGATCCGCGTGGCGGTGAAGGTCGTAGCTTCCGTGATCGTGACGCACAGCGTCCGACTGGAGATCGTGCTCCACGTTATAATGATGACAACCGCGGTAACCGCGCTGATGCCCCGCGTAGTGAGCAGCCACGTAGTGACCGTCCATGGTCGCGTGATGCTGCCCCACGTGATACATCTGCTGCCCCGCGTAGCAACTATAGCCGTGATGGTGCATCTGCTCCTCGCGCCCCGCGTGAGTATGGTCAGGCGGACAGCCGTCCAGATCAACGCCCACGTCGTGACTATCAAGGCCCAGGCGCCGCTGGCCAAGGCGCACCGCGTCCAGCTTCTGCCGCGCCAGCCGCTGCGCGTCCAGAGCGCAATGAGCGCTTTGGTCGTCAAGAGCGTCGTGTTGCATCAGATCGTCATGAGCAACGTCGTAAATACGAAGATTAATCTTCTCTGATTAAAAAGTGCCAGCTGATCAGCTGGCATTTTTTTGCCCAGACAATGAGCGGGGTTTTACGGCGGCAATTCGCATCTTTGCGCAATATATTGCTTATTGTCATGGGGTGTTAGAATTGCTAGTATTGGTTTGTTGTGTATTACCCTTAGCGAGCACGCTGACACAACAGTAAGAAAACAATTTTCCCATTGTAAATCGCGCATTTAATGTAGTCCGAAAGGTAGGTTTACACTGGAATAAGAAACAGAGAATGACAGTATCTGTTTCGCGGCAGGACATTGCCGTCTAGCTGTAGGAATCGCCGTGCTTTAGCTCGGGGAGGATGTCAAGTGTCACTGATGATGCGTAAGAATCGTTAGGCAATAGAGCCATCAGAGGTACATATGAACCAAAAACTAATAAAAAGCGGATTTATTTTAGCTGCACTCATGAATTTCAGTGTGCTTGTGTTTTCACGGGGATTCACCAATGTTGCCATTAACGAAGCCGATGCTGTTGTAATGTCCAATTTTGGGCTTCTTATGATCGTCATGTGGGGCGTAGCCTATCTCTCAGCTGTGACCGTA
>JBBKWW010000139.1:0-8367 GCA_037969155.1 Moraxellaceae bacterium | reverse complement strand
TGGCGTACGCACTCAGCACCGACTTGCCAGAGCCGTATGCGATGACCTTGGCCACTTGTGGTACAGACGGCAGGCCCAGCGCGCGCACGGTGTTGTTGCGTGGGAGTAGTGCAGATGGCCTGTTGTTTTATAGCAATTATGACAGCCAAAAAGGCCAAGATTTGGCCGAAAATCCATATGCAGAGCTGTTGTTTTACTGGCCATTATTAGAGCAACAGGTCCGGATTGCTGGCCGAGTCGAAAAACTTTCTGAGCAGCATTCAGCCACGTATTTTCAGTCTAGACCGCGTGACAGCCAGCTCGGTGCGTGGGTCAGTCTGCCACAGAGTGGCGTGGTCGATGCGCGTGAAACGTTAGAGCAGCGCTTTGTTGATTTAAAATCGAAGCATGGCGATACGGATACGATTGATAAGCCTGCGTTTTGGGGTGGTTATCGCTTAGTGCCGGATGCGTTTGAGTTTTGGCAGGGTCGGCCGAGTCGGATGCATGATCGGTTGCGCTATCGGCTGACTGATGGTGTGTGGCTGATCGAGCGCTTGATGCCTTAACGTTGAGTCGTGATTGACACTTGCTGGATCAATCTATCCAGCAAGCTACAGTGGTTTCAGCTTGCGTCGCCACCTGTCGCTATCTCACAAAAAACACACCGCCAGCTATCGCCGCTTTGTCATAAAATCCTCATAATAGCTCGCATGAATAGCACCCCTTTACGCATCCAGCCGCGTCTAAACGCTGATATTCCAACAGCGCTAACAGCCGCATTGCCGCCGGTGTTGGCACGGATTTATGCTGCGCGTGGCGTGCAACATCCCGATGAGTTAGAGCTGAGCCTCAAGCACTTGCTGCCTGCGCAAGATTTGCTGGGGCTAGATGCGGCTTTGGATCGACTGGAGCTGGCGTTAAATCAGCAGCAACAGATTTTAATTGTGGGTGATTTTGATGCGGATGGGGCGACCAGTACCGCGCTGATGATGCTGGCCTTGCGTGATATGGGGGCAGTGGTTGATTTCTTAGTACCTGATCGCTTTAAGTACGGCTATGGCTTAACGCCTGAGATTGTCGAGTTGGCGATTGCCAATGGACAGCCTGATCTGATTGTCACGGTGGACAATGGCATTTCCAGTCATGCAGGTGTAGATCGGGCGCATTTGGCGGGCATTGAGGTGATCATTACCGATCATCATCTGACCAGTAAGCAACCGCCGAATGCCTGTGCGGTGGTTAATCCGAACCAGCCGAATTGTCCGTTTGCTAGTAAGGCATTGGCGGGTGTTGGCGTGGCATTTTATCTGTTGGCGGCGTTGTCCACGCGCCGTAAACAGGCTGGCCAACCGAGTAGTCGTTTGACCGATTATCTGGATCTGGTCGCACTGGGCACGGTGGCGGATGTCGCGCCATTAGATCGCAACAATCGAATTTTGGTCGCACAAGGGGTGCGGCGGATCAATCTGCGTCAGTGTCGGGCGGGGATTTTGGCCTTACTCGCGGTGGCACGGCGTGAGCCAGAGCAATTGACTGCGCAAGATCTCGGCTTTGTACTGGGGCCTCGGATCAATGCCGCAGGTCGTATGGATAATATGCGGATCGGCATTTTATGTTTGATCGCGGACAAGTTGGCTGATGCAGAGCCACTGGCGCAGCAACTCGAACAACTGAATCAGCAGCGGCGACGGGTCGAAGCTGACATGAAGCAATCTGCGCTAGATTTGTTGGCGCAGCGGTCGTTGTTTGAGCAGCAAGGGGTTGCGGGCTGTGCGCAGGATATGGCGGCCGGTGTCACGGTTGGTGTGTTGCCACATGCGATTGTGCTATATGAGCCGAGTTGGCATCAGGGCGTGATTGGCATTGTGGCGGGACGACTCAAGGAGCAGTTTCATCGGCCAAGTATCGTATTTGCGCCGAGTGATGCATCGTGTGATATTTTAAAAGGCTCGGCACGTTCGATTGTGGGCGTGCATATTCGCGATGCGATTGAGCAGATTGCTGAGCAGAATCAGGGCATGATTACTCATTTTGGCGGTCATGCGATGGCGGCCGGTTTAACCTTGCCTGCCCAGCATTTGAAGGCGTTTCAGCAGGCGTTTCAGCAGATTGTATCTACCCATGCGCCTGAACTTTTCCAGCCGATTTTATCGGTGGATGGCGAGTTAGATGCTGGTGATTTTACGCTGAATTTTGCACAACAGCTTGCGGCGGCTGGCCCTTGGGGACAGGCATTTCCTGCACCAGTATTTCAGGGCGAGTTTCAGGTGCTGGAGCATCGTTGGCTACAAGATAAGCATTTAAAACTCATGTTACGCCATCCCAAAGGCGGGCAATGGCTGGAGGCGATGCTGTTTAATGCAGATCAGCAGAGCTGGCCGAGTGAGTTTCAGCGGGTACAATTGGCCTATCAGGTGGATATTAATCAGTTTCGTGGGGAGTCACGTGTGCAATTGCTGGTACAGCATGCTGAGGTGCTAGGCTAACTGTGGAGATGGTGTTGTAGGTCACCCAAAATCCTGTATTTTTGATGGAATTATAACCATGCTGCGCCAAAGCGTGGCAAGCTAGGCTGGATAGTCCAATAACAGGCAGGAGGCAGCAATCATGAACAAAAAGCATTACAGACAGATATTGGTCGCGGTGTGTTTGAGTCTAAGCACTATGGCCAGTCATGCGGCTAACCCTGACGACGTTTTGGGCTATTGGCGCACCATTGATGATCAAACAGGCTTTGCCAAAGCGATTGTGCATATCCAAAAAGCCAAAGACGGCACGTATCTCGGTACAGTCGCTGAGACGGTCGAACGTCCTGATTATAAACCGGCTGAATTTTGTCAGGATTGTCCAGCGCCATTTACCAACCGACGGATTGTTGATATGCCTTTGGTGTGGAATATACGGCCAGATCCCAGCAAAGAGTTGCACTATATTGGCGGTTATGCGATTGACCCGCTGTCTGGCAAAATCTACGCGGGCGAATTTCGCTTGAGTACAGATGGTCGACGGCTGTCGATGCGTGGCAAAGTCATTGGCGCGGGTTTTTTAAATCGCACCCAAACTTGGATGCGTGAAAGCAACTATAAGCCCAAATAATAGTGATGAGTCGCCTTGCTTAAACGACTGTTTTAGGCAAGGATTCCACTCCTATTGAGTGCTTAGGGCTGAGTGCTTAGTCCCGAAAATTACCATACTCCGCTGGATCAAAATCATCCTCATCAGGGATGGTTTTTTCAACTGCATTTAGGCGTGCTAGCCGTGCAGCTTCTTCACGCTTCACGTCTTCAATTTCCTCTAGTACGCTATCGACATCAGCATCGTGTAGATCTTCTTCAGCTTCACCGGTGAGGACGCTGTCTGGTGTCAATTCACCATCCGCATAGTGCTGCCAAATTTCGAGTGCATAGCGTGTCTGGAGTAGTGATGGTGCAAATTGGCCATAAAAATCGCGCAAGTTATTCACATCACGGGTCAGCATCTCGCGGGCGTGTGGATTACCCGCCGCATCGACGGCTTGCGGTAGATCAATCACCACAGGGCCTTGCGCATCCATTAGGATGTTGTATTCGGATAGATCACCATGTACTAGACCGACACATAGCATGCGCACCACTTCACGGATCAGTTGCTCATGATCGCGTAAGGCATCGGCTTCGGTAAATTCCACCTCACACAGCCGTGGCGCGACATCGCCATCGGCATCAGTGATCAGCTCCATGATCAGCACACCATCATAAAATCCCAACGGTGTTGGCACGCGCACGCCAGCAGCAGCCAGTTTATACAGCGCATCGACTTCGGCGTTATACCATTGCTCGTCTTGGGCGCGTTTACCGTATTTACTGCCGCGCTCCATTGCACGCGCATCGCGGCTATTGCGGGTTTTACGGCCTTCACGGTACACGGTGGCTTGTTTAAAGCTGCGCTGCTCAGTGTCTTTATACATCTTAGCGGCGCGTCGGACATTGCCACAACGGACTAAATAGACAGTGGCTTCTTTGCCACTTTTCAGTTGTGAAATCACCTCGTCGATTAAGCCTTCTTCGACCAGAGGTTGTAAGCGTTTTGGGGTTTTCATGCAGTTAACTGTTCCAAAGCCGTTCGTTCATCCAATGTTGCCGATAGTGTACGGGATTTTAGCGAGTGGTGCATCGGTTGATAGCATTCAAAATGAGCGCTAGTGCTGTTCGGCCTGTTGTCGCCACATCGCAGCATAGGTTTTACCATGAGCCAATAGCTCGCCATGCGTGCCGCGCTCGATGATTTGACCGTCCGCCATGACTAAAATCTGATCAGCATCGACAATGGTCGATAGTCGATGTGCAATCACCAAGGTGGTACGACCTTGACTCAATTGTTTTAAGTTGGCCTGAATCGCGCGCTCGGTGCGAGTATCGAGTGCGCTGGTCGCTTCATCAAAAATCAAGATACACGGATTTTTTAAAATCGTCCGCGCAATTGCCACCCGTTGTTTTTCACCGCCAGACAGCTTAAGGCCACGTTCACCGACGCGGGTTTGGTAGCCATCTGGCATCGCTAAAATAAACGCGTGAATATGCGCCAGTTTTGCCGCTTGCTCCACTTCAGCCACTGTTGCATCGGGTCTGCCATAAGCAATATTGGCCAAAATCGTGTCGTTAAACAACACGGTATCTTGTGGCACAATGCCAATCGCTTGGCGTAGGCTGTGCTGCTGTACTTCACGCACATCTTGCCCATCAATTAAAATCCGCCCGCCATCCACATCATAGAACCGAAATAACAACCGACTGAGTGTGGATTTTCCCGCACCAGACTGACCGACTACCGCCAGCGTTTGACCTGCTGCAATCTCAAACGACATGCCAGTTAAAATCGGTCGGCGTGCATCATAACCAAACTGAACCTGCTCAAACTGCACACGGCCGCCAGTCGTTTTCAGTGGTTCGGCGTTTGGAATGTCTGCGATTTCACGATTGACATTCAGCAGCGCAAACATGTTTTCCATGTCAGTAAAGGCGCGTTTAATCGCTCGATAAATAAAGCCCAGACCATTTAGCGGCTGATACAGTTGCAGCAAGTAGGCATTCACCATGACAAAATCACCGACCGTCATCGTGCCTGCGACAATGCCACGCGCCGCCATGATCATCATCAGGGTTAGCCCAACCGCGATAATCAGGCTTTGCCCGACGTTGAGTAGCGATAGACTGGTTTGGCTTTTGACCGCAGAGTTCTCCAGTTTAGACAACAATGTATTGTATTTTTGTGCTTCAAGCTGTTCATTGCCAAAGTATTTTACCGTTTCATAGTTCAGCAGTGAATCAATCGCTTGGGTGTTGGCTTGGTTCTCGTCCTCGTTCATTTCACGATAAAACTTGGTGCGCCATTCGGTCACTACAAAGGTAAATACCGCGTAAGTCAGCACGGTTAGCGCGGTCACTAAGGCAAACCAGCCATCAAAAAAATGCCACAACAGCAGCGTGACCAGTCCAATCTCAAAAAAAGTTGGAAACAGGCTAAACACCAAATACGACAGCAAGGTATCAATCGCCCGTGTGCCGCGCTCAATCGAGCGATTCATGCCACCAGTTTGTCGATTCAGGTGAAAGCGCAACGACAGCGCATGTAGATGCTCAAACACTTGTACGCCGACCACGCGAATGGTGTGCTGTTGCACCCGCGCAAAAATACTGTCGCGCAACTCGGTAAACAGCAGCCCCATTACCCGCACCATGCCATAGGCCACGATCAGGCCAATCGGCGCAACGATGATCGCCAGTGGCGTGCTACTCAGGGCATCGACGGCCTGTTTGTATAACACGGGCAAATAGGCCATCGCGCCTTTGGCAGCGAACAACAGTAGCAGTGCTAACACCACCCGAACCCGCAGGCCAAGCGCATTTTTTGGCCAGAGATAGGGCAGTAGGCTACGGATGATCTGCCAGCTGGTTTGGCTGCGTGGGGTGTCGGTCGTTGTCGTTGGGGTGCTGAGGGATTTCAACGGTAGACTAAACTTTGGTGAGATGAGGTAGGTTAGTATACGCTGCTCTTGAAAAATTGTTGGCTACGGTTTTTGCAGTGCCTAATTTTGTTGATCATAAACGGTATGATCTGAGGATAGTATTGATGAGAGAGATAAAACAAATGAATCGGTATTATTATGCAGATGAGATTAAAAATTTTTTAAAGCAAAACGCTAGTTTTATTCTGGGCAATCTATCAGCACGACATGAATTTGCATTACAAGAGCAGCAGCGTAATGCCTGGGTGATACAGATTGAATTGCTTCAGGCTTGGCTGTTGCATATCGAAGGTCATATCATTTTTGAGTATCACATTCCTCGTATGGGCCGTAGAGTTGACTGTGTAGTGATCTCAGGCAATACCGTGTTTGCTTTAGAGTTTAAAATTGGTGCTCGATTGTATGATCGACAAGCCATCATTCAGGTGACTGACTATGCTTTAGATCTCAAAAACTTTCATGAACAAAGCCACTTCGTGCCTATTATTCCGATTTTGATCTGTACGCAAGCCATAGATCAGCCGACTGTCATTGAGTTTTATGATGACGGTATAGCAAAGCCCCTGTTAACCAATGGCCAATCACTTGCGAGTATTATTCAGCAGGCTCAGCATCAGCCAGATGCGAGTCCAATTGATGCCAAAGTTTGGCTAGCATCCAGATATAAGCCAACACCGACTATTGTTGAAGCAGCACAGGCGCTATATCGTGGCCATCAGGTCGTAGATATCTCTCGATCGGATGCTGGTGCTGAAAATTTGTCCAGAACTTCAGCCACTATTTTAAAGATTATCCAGACATCAAAACAGCACAATAAAAAATCAATTTGTTTTTTAACAGGTGTGCCAGGTGCGGGAAAAACTCTGGCGGGTCTGAACCTAGCAAATACTTGGCATAGCGTGCCAGATGATCAGCATGCAGTGTTTTTATCTGGTAATGGCCCGTTGGTGGCAGTGCTACGTGAAGCATTGGCCAGAAGTGAGGTAGATGCCGGACGAGATCAAGGTGTGAAGGTCAACAAAGCGCATATTTTAGGCCGGACCAAGGCGTTTATTCAGAATATTCATCATTTTAGAGATAATGCCTTTTCAGATCATAGGCCACCAGTCGAGCATGTGGTCGTATTTGACGAGGCACAGCGAGCTTGGAATAAACAGCACACGGCATCGTTCATGAAAAGAAAGAAAGGCATCGCTGATTTTGGACAATCAGAGCCAGAGTTCTTGATTGGCGTGCTAGATCGACATCAAGACTGGGCAACTGTGATTTGCCTAATAGGGGGCGGCCAAGAAATCAATACGGGCGAAGCGGGACTGCAAGAGTGGTTCTTATCTTTAGAGCGTTCGTTCCCACATTGGCAGATTCATATTTCTAGCCGACTTGCTGATGCCGAATACATCCAGGGTGTCAAATTGTATGATGCGTGCCAAACCAGTCAGCTTGTCCTACATGATGATTTACATTTGGCGGTGTCGGTTCGCTCTTTTCGATCTGAAAAAGTCGCTGCTTTTGTCAAGGCTACCCTGGATTGTGAGGTGGCGATAGCACAAAAACTGTATCTTGAAATCAGTCAGACTTATCCAATCTATATCACCAGAAATATTCAGCTTGCAAAAGATTGGCTGAGAGCAAAAGCCAGAGGGAGTGAGCGTTACGGCATGATTGCATCGTCGGGTGCGATTCGCTTGAAGGGTTTTGGTATTCATGTGCAACACACAATTGATCCAATAAATTGGTTTTTAAATAATGCTGGTGATGTTCGATCTTGTTGTTTTTTAGAAGATGTTGCCACAGAGTTTGACGTGCAGGGTCTTGAACTGGACTGGACTTGTGTCGCCTGGGATGCGGATTTAAGGCATGATGGCACGCAATGGTTATGCCGATCGTTTAGAGGGACGCAGTGGCAAACAGTCAAAGACGAAGATGCCAAACGATATTTAAAAAATGCCTATCGCGTGTTGTTGACACGGGCAAGGCAAGGCATGGTGATTTTTGTTCCACAGGGTACTCCCGATGATCAGACACGTTTACCTGATTTCTATGACCAAACGTTCCGTTATTTGACACAATTAGGACTGGTTGAGCTGCGTTAGCACCCTCAACCAGCACCATTTCAGCCAGCCAAATCAAACTGCCCGAGCAAACGTTTTGACCCGTCTCGCCGTCAGCCAAACAGGCTGTCCTGCACTGAGTGGTGGCAGATGTGACGGCTTGGTCACCTCAATCAGGCGGCCTTGCCGGTCTTTCACCTCCACAAAGGTCTGACCGGCTAACCAAATATCCCGCTCCACCACGCCTGCAATCGCATTGGTTGCAGGTCGCTGCAAGTGAATCTCTAGGTCTTGTGGACGCGCAAACGCCACCACTTGACCCTGCGCCAT
>JBBKWW010000138.1:0-4758 GCA_037969155.1 Moraxellaceae bacterium | reverse complement strand
CCAAAGGTTTTGCTCAGCGCACAAAAACGCTGTGGCGGGCACAATGGATCATGACTAAAGCGCAAGCCTAAAATTTTAAGCTGCTCCTCTTGCACGCGTTTTTGTAAAATCTCTACGCCTTCGGGACTCAGATGCAAACCCGCCTTTTGCTTGGCGCTCATGCCAATAGGTAAAGAAGGCTGACTCAATACAGGTGCAGCCACCCAAGGATCGAGTGCGAGGGTCAGCGCAAAATTGCCAGTTAAGCACATGCCCAACACGCCGACCGAACCGCCAATTTCATCATGGGCAGCTTTGGAGAGTCCGCGTAAAAAATCAGTGACTGGGCTGCTTTTATTGGCCTCAAACACCGCAAACTCTTTACGCACACAAGACATGGCGATTTCTTTAACGGCACTGGTCAGGCTAAACGGCGTGCCCGCAATGCCTAACAAGCACGGCATAAACACGGTAAACCCCGCGTCGGCCACTCGACGGGCAAAATTGGCCACTTCTGGCGTAAGGGTCGGCACCTCATGAATTACAATCACCGCAGGACCTGTACCTTGCCGATACACCGGATAGGTATAGTCCGCATAAGTCAGGGCATTGACGGTAAAATCACGCAGGTGGTCGAATTCTTTAATGGTCGCTCGCATCGGTTGCATCCTTAAATAATCAATGCTTGATATAGCATGTTATGATCGCCAACACATCGACCCCCGATCTGATTTGAGTGCAACCATGCATCACCCACAGCTCATAAACCGACTGATTTTACTTACTTTATTGATTGGATTGCTTTCACTGAGCTATCAGGTACTGGCTTTTTTTATTTCACCTGTACTGTGGGCATCAATCTTGGCGTATGTGACGTGGCCATTGTATCGTCGCTTGCGCCAACAACTGAATGATCGCCACAACCTCAGCGCGATGCTGATGGTGTTTGGATTTATCTTGGTGATTGGTGTACCCGTCTTGATTGGCCTATTCGTTTTGCAGCAAGAAGCCCGCATGTTGTATGTGCATATACAAACCCAAATGTTATCTGGCCAATTTAGCATCCCTGACATGATCACTAAGCTACCGCTGTTCGGAGAGCAAATCAAACACATGATTGCTGACCTGAATGCTGATCCTGATCAAATCATGATGGAAATGCGTCAATGGTTTCAGGGACATTTGGCCTATGGTAAACAAATCGTTGATGAGGTCTCACGTAATTTAGCACGGCTCAGCTTTGCACTGATGACCCTGTTTTTTATGTATCGTGATGGTGATCGGGTGCTGATTCAGGTCAAAACCGCACTACATAAAGTGCTAGATAGTCGCTCTGAGGGCTACCTACAAGCGATTGGGCAAACCACGCAGGCGGTGGTCTATGGTATCGGTCTGACGGCATTGGCACAGGCGATACTGGCGGGGCTCGGCTATTGGGTGGCCGGTGCGCCGAGTCCGATTTTATTGACCTTAATGACCTTTGTGATTGCATTGATTCCGTTTGGCACGCCGTTTGCGTGGGGTGCGGTGAGTATTTGGTTGTTTTCGCAAGGCCAGACTGTGCCTGCACTTGGCCTTGCCGCGTGGGGAATTTTTGTGGTCAGTTGGATTGATAATATCATCCGTCCGATGGTGATTTCTGGTGCAACCAAAGTCCCGTTTATTCTGATCATGTTCGGGGTACTGGGTGGTTTGACTGCGTTTGGCATGATTGGGCTGTTTATTGGCCCAGTGATCTTAGCGGTGCTGCTGGCGGTCTGGCGTGAGTGGCTATCGCAAGAAGGCATGGTTGAACAGCCAGTAGCGGATGTTGCACTGACTGAGCAAGAAGCGCCACCTATCGCCACAGATCACTCAAACTGAGCCAAGCAGTACGACGCAAAATGTCGTACTTTTTATTTTTGGGGCTGGTATTTTTCGTCAGGCATTTTAACATCGTTACATGATAATCGATAGGATGCTCTCAGATGTTCAATACAGCCAAAACCTCTCTCAGTGAGTTTTCTGCCAATTTACGCAGCCTCTTGGCTGATCGTCCGCTATCTCGTCCATTTATTTGTGACGGCTCTCCATTGTATTGTCAGGTGATGCTGGTCGGCTTTAATGCAGCGACACCAATGCAAGCCTCGTTTTTTGATTTTTGGGATGATGACAATGGCTTTGAACTTGAAGCATGGCAAGAAACCTATACTGCGGAACGGCAGGCAAAAGGCAAAACCACACAAAGTACCACCCGTCGCAACTTGAATTTTTTACGAGAACTCGTGACCTTTGATGGACTATTGGAAACCAATATTTTTGATCATCCTTCAGCAACCCAAAAAGACCTAGCAAAAGACCAACAAGAGTCTACCGTTTTTGATTTTTTAATTGAGACGGTACAACCGCGCATTCTGATCAGCCACGGCAATGAAGCGAATCAACACCTTGCAGAATTTTTTGGTCAAGCTGTCAACAAAGACCAATGGGTCAAATTCGAACATCAAGGCCAGACACTGTACTGGTATGCCACATCACACTTCTCGCGTGGCTGGTCATATGACAGGCTCGGAATGCTGAGTGATGAAATTATGGACACGCACGAAAAACTTTTTCCACGAACACCGATTCCAATTGTCTTCGCAAATGATCCTGAAACGATCGACGGTATCAAGCAAGGCAAAATTCCCAGTGGCTACTGTACTTATCCTGAGCAACTGACGATGCGAATTTCGGTCAACGAAGCAAATTTTAAATTTGACACCATTCGCCAGCCGTATGTTTTTCGGTTTTATATGCAGCAAGGCGATAAAACAGCATCTTATATCGGCATGGTCAGAAATCCGCCACATGCAAAACAGGTTGATCACTATCTTTTTACCAGATACCAAAAGAACGTCTGTGATCTGAAAGAAGGACTACCCTATCATGGCGGAGGCGATTACCGTAAAGTGCATTATGCTTTGAAAAAAGCATGGGATAACCAGCAAACTGTATATTTCGAAATTTTAGGCAATCCACCAGAGTGGCTGACGATTGATCAATATAAAGCTGAACTGATTCGAGAGTTTAATTGCAAGGGTGATGAAGATTGGCAGCTCAATCAATAATTACCACTGCTCAGGCATATTTGCTCATATACAGCTACTCAAACTGAGCCAGTACATGATTCAGATAGTTTAAACCCTGTGGGCTGCATTGCAGGCGATCACTATTCGCCTGCATCAAGCCCTGCTGCCGCAAGCGCTGTAATGCTTCGGCCAACACTGCAATATCCAAACCAGTCCGCTCGGCAAACAAGCGGCTGTCCACGCCATCGACCAGCCGCAAAGCATTCATCATAAACTCAAACGGCAACTCTGCCACGTTCAGCTGCTGAAGCTGCTTCGCAGCAGCAGGAAACTCAGCCAAATAATCCTTGGGTAGTCGTGACTTTTGGAAGCGTTCAATCCGATCTGGCCACGTCACCTTGCCATGCGCGCCCGCGCCAATCGCCAGATAATCGCCAAACTGCCAATAATTCACATTGTGCTGACACGGCTGCTCACGCGCCCACGCCGACACCTCATACTGCACAAAACCATGCCGCCGCAACAAAGCCTCACCTGCCGCCTGAATATCCGCCAAGCAATCCTCATCAGGTAGCACGGGCTGCGTCCGAAAAAACACCGTATTCGGCTCAATGGTCAGTTGATACCACGAAATATGCGTCGCGCCAGCATCAATCGCCAACTGAAGATCACGTACCGCCTGCGCAGCGGTTTGTTGCGGCAAGCCGTGCATCAGATCGACATTCAGCCGCGTAAAACCCGCCGCCCGCGCCAGCTCAATCGCCCGTACGGCTTCGGCGGCAGAATGCACTCGCCCCAATACGTTTAGCAACGCATCATCGAAGGTCTGCACGCCCAGCGACAAGCGATTAATCCCCACCGCCAAATAATCTGCAAACGGCGCATGTTCCAACGTCCCAGCATTGGCTTCTAGGGTGATTTCGCAGGTTGCGCTAAACGAAAACAACAGACGCAACTGCCGAAATAACCGATCATAACCCGCAGCCGAAATCAGCGATGGCGTACCACCACCGACAAACACGCTGCTGATCGGACGGCCTTGCGCCCACTCGATCTGTGTCGCCGCATCGGCCAGTAGCGCAGTCAGATACGCCTCTTCCAGCGTGCTAGACAGTTGACCCTCGGGCACGGTATGTGAGTTAAAATCACAGTACGGGCATTTTTTAATGCACCACGGCATGTGGACATACAAGGCCAACGGAATTGACTCTGGGTAAAATTTTTGGGGTTCAAAATTCTGGGGCTGCAACATCATCAAGGACCTAGATACCGCTATCGTCAAGGGGAACACACATGGCCTATTGGCTCATGAAATCAGAACCGGATACATTTGGCATCGACCACCTGCAACAGCGCGGCCGCTGGCTGTGGGATGGCGTGCGTAATTACCAAGCGCGTAATTTTTTACGCCAGATGCAAGTCGATGATCTGGCGCTATTCTACCACTCCAACTGTAAAATCCCCGCCGTGGTTGGCACGATGCGGATTTGTCGTGCGGGTTATGCTGATCCGACCCAGTTTGAGCCAGACAGTCCCTATTATGACCCTAAATCGACGCTAGACAACCCACGCTGGACGGCGGTCGATGTTGAGTTTATGCAAAAATGGCCTGTCGCCATATCATTACAGCAGCTCAAACAAGTGCCCGCGCTGGCTGATTTGGCCTTGGTTAAAAAAGGCAATCGGTTATCGTTAATGCCGATGAGCGAGGCCGAATGGCAAGCCGTAC
>JBBKWW010000137.1:0-12389 GCA_037969155.1 Moraxellaceae bacterium | reverse complement strand
GCGGATTTGGCGGCAATGGCGACGTTTGCACCCGCTTGGGCGAAGCGCAGCGCAATCTCACGGCCAATGCCGCGACTACCGCCGGTCATAAAAATGGTTTTACCGGTCCAATCGCTCATGTGTTGCTCCTTGCATGGTTTGGCGTCTTGAGGGTGTCATCTTAAAACGAATGTTTATTCGCATTCAATTCGTGTTTGGTGCTGTGCTGAGGGTATGTTATAAACCGCTTGGGGATGCGACGCTACTGGTTAGGTTTTCAGGAATTATAGGCCAATATGTATGGGTGACGCGCAAGTAGACTTCACTTTCCAAGTCGCGAAATCAAATTCAAAGGATCAACACATGGCTTTTTCTGTTGGCACATGCACAGAGATGCTGTTTCAAGCACTCGGCTTACCCAATCATCTTAGAGAAAGCGGACTTAATTACCCTTTTGGGCGACGTATTGTCTACGATTTGGACAGACATATCGCACTTATCATTTACCCAACCCATCATGGCTACTATCCTGATGAATACCGAAACCTGTGGATAAATGGTCAAATTTTAAGCATCTTGGAAAGACCAAAGGGCGTTGATATTCCAGATGGAAATATTACAGTAACTTTACCCGATCCCGACTTTGCACTAGAAGACAATTTCTTAAAAACTGTGATTGAGCAAGCGTTTTGTACTCATTTCCAAATAGAAAAATGTCCTTACATCATAAAAATCCAAGGACGCTGTCCACAGCCTCGTTCACCCGATGAGTTGGTTCGCTATTTAAACAAGTTGGTTATACTCTTGGAGGGAGATTACCGATTTGCAATCAAACACTTTGTGCCTTTTTGTGTTAGAGGCAATGAGTTTGAACCTTTTATCACTAATCTTGAACAGAACTCTTGGCGCGGCTTATCGGTGCAGGCAAAAACCTTGCTAGAAAGCGCGTTGGCATATGAAACTGTGATGGAATAATCATGCCATTACAAAACAGGATTGATGATTTTCAGGTGGTTGATCAGCACGATTTACGCCTGAGCAATACTAGTCAAATCAATCACGATAGAATACAAGCCACCGCCCCCACCGAAGGCCTCCAACTGATGGCCGATCTATTCGACTGTCAGGGCGATCTTAATCTATTGCAACAACTCGAACCCCTACGCCTTGCCTGCCTGCACGCAGTACAAACCGCAGACCTGACCATCGTCGGCGAGCGCTTCCACCAGTTTGAACCGATTGGCGTGACAGGCGTGATTTTACTGGCCGAATCACATGTCGCCATTCACACATGGCCAGAGCATCGGTTTGTATCGTTAGATATTTATGTCTGTCATTTTAGTGCCGATAACAGTGCAAAAGCCGAACGGCTGTTGCATGACCTGATACAACTCTTTAGCAGTCAACAGCCGAATATCACTCGCCAAACGCGTGGCCGACCCACACGAAGACCCAACAACGTGACTAATTCGGCCTAAACTGTCGCCACAGCAGCCAAATCCCAAAACTCAGTAATAAACTACCAAGCACTGGGATATCCAAAACTGTTAAATCAACGCCGATCAACACCAACAATAACCCCAAAGGCAGCAGCACCCGACCAACAGGCAGATTTAAACCTTGCCGCAGTAACGCCACCAACCAAAAAATCAGACCCGAATACAGCAGTAATGCCTGTATTGACAGCCAAACTCCGTCGAATGCCACGACCAAGCCTGACAACACCAAAATCAATGCCCAACCGATCAGCAGTGGCTTGGGTTGCCACTGCTTCGGCTCGCGCTGCACTGGCGACCAACGAACAGGCGCAGGCTGGGTCGCAACCGGATGCAGTTGCTGCGCTGCCAGAGAGGACGCAATCACCTCATCTGGCAGTGGGGCTTTGGTCAGGTTGATATTGTGCGGCTTGATCGTCGCTGGCTGCTGGTGCAGGCTGGGCTTTCGCTCGCTCATTGGCAAACTCGTGCGGCAAACATAAGCCTTAGATCATAACCGATTCGGCAATACGCCATCGTCGATCAACTGTTTAAAATGCTCCGCCAAAGAATCCCGCACATCGCGATAGACAATTTTCAGATCTTGCTGACTGCGGCTGTGATCAAACGCCACACAATAGCCCATATTGAGTGATACAAAGTCACGGGTATAACCATAAAATGGCGCGACCGACCAAAAGGCAAAGGTCGGGACAGGGGTACGTGGGAACGGATAAGTATTGCCCAACCGCTCACGTAAGGCTTTGCCCATCTCCAGCAAACTCAAGCTGCGATCACATAAAATATAGCGACCTTTGGCTTCTGGCGTAAATGCAGCGCGAACATGTGCTAATGCCACATCACGCACATCGACTAGCCCAGTCCACAGCTTGGGTGCACCCATACGCATCGTGCCATTACCAAACTCTTGCAAGATCTCAATACTGGCTGATTGGCTGTTTTTGGTCAGTGCTGGCCCCATGATCAACGCAGGGTTAATCGTGACCAAATCCCAACGCTGCTGCTTCTCGACCCACTGCCATGCCTCACGTTCAGCCACGGCTTTTGAGTATTGATACGGCTGATGGTTCAGGCTACTGCTGGTGTTCCACATGCTGTCATCAAACACCCCATTCGGGGTCTGCTCGACATCTTTAGAGTCACCATAAATGGCAGCCACACTAGAAGTCAGTACCACACGCTGCACCGATGCGGTGCGCTCGACTGCTGCCAATACATTGCGGGTGCCTTCTAAGGCCGGACGCACCAAAGCCGCTTCTGCATCAGTATAGCCCGTCATCAAGAATGGTGACGCGGTATGCATCACCACCTCACAGCCCTGCATCGCCTGATCAAACGAACCTTGATCAAGCAAGTCTGCTTTAAATAAATGTAACGTGCCAGAAAGCTCCGTCGCCATACGCTGCAAATGCGCGACACTGGCCGCTTTCTTCGGATCACGCACCGTTGCATGCACGGTATAACCATCTGACAACAAGGTGTGAATAATCCAACTACCCAAGTAGCCACTTGCTCCCGTTACCATCACGGGTGCGCTCGGATTAATTTGCTTCATCAAGACTCTCACTTCGGCTGCGATAAATACGATATAACACTGAAAGGTTGCAGATCACATTGGCGGATCAGTTGTCTTGATCTGGTCACAGCGTCAGCTGCTCACCAGACATTGATGACTCGCGCTCAGCTGCAACTGTTAATTCAGCACTGACATAACTCTCGATCATCTTACACGTGCCACGCACCGCATCGTCAAAGGAAATACTGGGATTAGGTAAAATCAAATGTCGAATCAATAAAAAAATCGCGCCGTTAATACACACATAAATCATGGTTGCCATATTTTCTAACCGCAAGTATTTCGGATGATGCATCACATAACGCATGATCATTTCGACCAGCGCACTTTCGACCTGCTGCGCATATCTCACATAATCGAACTGACCGGCATATTTAATGCAAGTGAGATAGCGCTCATCATCACGTTGCAGCAATTCGCTAAATTGATACAACAACAACCGGACCACATCCGGCAAATCAAGCTGCACAATGGCCGGTGCTTGCGCTTGTAGCATCTGTAACACATCAGCAATGAAGTGTTCACTCATGGCTTGATAAACAGCCTCTTTATTTTCAAAATACTCATACAGCGACCCCACACTGATCCCTGCAATTTCAGATATCTGGCGCGTACTCGAACCTTCTAAGCCATGCTTCGCCACCGAGATAAAACCGGCTTCAATAATGGTTTCTACGGTGACTTTTGCCCGTTTTTGCTGTGGTTTTCTGGCCATAAAACACCCGAGTTGAGTCTGAACAGAAGATCAGATGACAATGATTTGCCTGATGACATCAGTCGATGGCCAATTTGAGCTATCGACTAACCGTGTCGTCTCGTGCTGATTTTACGTGAGTTTACCCAACATTACGTCATTCTGATGAAAAACACCGTCTCAACAGTAATTCCGATCACACTAAAACCTTAAAAAACTGACATTAAACCGCCTGTATCACCTGTGCTTGCTGCGGCTGACTCGGCAAACTGTGCCGCAAAATTCGCCAGATGACCTGCCCAAACTGCTTACGAAAACTACCGCTATTGTAGTGAATGCCATAACGCTGGCAAATCTCTTGCACCTGTGGCGCAAGCTGTGCATAACGATGTGCAGGCAGATCAGGGAACAGATGATGCTCAATCTGGTGACTGAGATTGCCAGACAACAGATTCATCAATCGACCACTCGTCAAATTGGATGAACCGCGAATCTGCCGATAATACCAATGCCCACGACTTTCATTTTCTAGCACTGATTGTGGAAAAATCTCCGCATCTTCAGTAAAATGACCACAGAAGATAATACTAAACGTCCACACGTTGCGCATACCATTGGCCACCAGATTCCCCAACAATACTGGCAGAAATGATGGCCCTGCGATCAGTGGAAAAAACACATAGTCTTTAAATATTTGCTGATGAATTTTAGCACGGACTGGGGCATATTCTACGGCCAGCTGCTGCTTGGTTTTTTTGCCATTAAAATACTTGCCCAACTCCAAATCCTGAATCGCCACGCCCCACTGAAACAATAGCGCGAAAATCAGCGCAATAATCGGCTGCGCCAAGAAAAACGGCCGCCAGCGCTGCTCAGGGAATAAACGCAGTAGCCCATAACCGACATCATCATCCATGCCTTTAATATTGGTAAAAGTATGATGCATGTAGTTGTGCGTTTTGCACCAGCTGGCACTGGTTCCCATAATATCCCATTCGTAGGTTTTGGCATTCAGGTTGGGATCATTCATCCAGTCATACTGGCCGTGCATGACATTGTGCGCGACTTCCATGTTTTCTAAAATTTTAGCCAAAGCCAGTAAGCTCGTTCCCGCCAACCATGCTGGCGGCAACCAACCCAACATCAACAGGCCACGCCCTGCAAATGCGCTGTAGCGTACCATCGACACAATATTACGGATGTATTGGGCATCTGCCTCGCCCAGATCAGCCAATGTGTGCTGGCGTATGGCATCTAGCTCTAGGGCCAGTTGATTCAGGTCAGTCTCACTCAATGCGCGGGTTTTGGCGATTTTAGGCAGACGAAATTTTGGTATTTTGAGCAACATGGCAATTGTTCCTATAGATTGAGTGAGCTGAAATTAAAGATCTAGCACCAGATCAGTTTTGGCGGTACTGACACAGATTCGCAATGCCGAATCAGCCTCGTGTCGCTGGTCATGATGAATCAAATGCTCAGTCGTGCCTGATAGCTTTGCGCAGGCGCAGGTATTGCATAACCCCATACGGCAACCACTCGGATGTGCAATCCCTGCCGCTTCCAATGCCGCCAGAATCGATTGACCAACCGGTATGGTTAGGCTGCGTTGTTGGCGTTGTAAGGTCACTTGTACCTGTTGATCACCGGCCTCTAGAGCCAATGTTGGTGGTGTAAATGCTTCGATTTGCCACTGATACACGCTGGGTAAACTGGTTTGGGCCGTGCTGACAAAATCGGCTGAACCACAGGCCAAAACGTGCGATTGTTGTAGATTATCTTGCTCGGCAAACTGCGCGCTATGAATGCGCCCTTGTCGTTCGTGTGCTTGAATCGCCTGCTCTTGAGTCAGGTATAACTGAAATGAAAAATTCGGATGAGCTTGCTGCAAACACAATAGCTCTTCGACAAAACACGCTTGCTCACGATGGCTGACCCAATAACGCAACTGCACTGGACGCGCATCCGCTTGTTGCTGCCAATCCCGCAATAAACTCAGCATTGGGGTGATGCCACTGCCCGCTGCCAATAGCACAATCGGACGCTGGTCCTGCGGCCACGTCAACTCACCAAACGGCTGACCCAGTTGCAGCACATCACCGATTTTGGCTTGCTGTGTAAACCACTGACTCAGCTTGCCACCTGCAACCTGCTTGATGGTGATACTTAAATGCTGTGGTCGATCCTGTAACACACTTGGACTATAACTGCGCTCGATCCACACGCCATTTACTTGTGCCCGTAGCGCGAGATGCTGTCCCGCTTGGGGCATATTGACATGCCGATTAAGCCTTAAAACGAAGGTCGTACTGCCTTCAGCAGTCGCCTGCCGACCCACTATCTGCGCTAAGGCCTGATCAAATGACCAGAGTGGATTGATTTGCCCACTCCAAAAATTCAATAGCTCTGCACTCACGGTACGTAGCAATAGTTGACGAAAGCTCGACAGCGGGTTTGAAGCAACAACAGGCATGGCAGTAACAGGCATAGCGACCTCATGGGTAAGCAAGCACGATTTGATTTATTATACACATGTATATACAGATGTATATTATCTTTTATGACAATTTCGCTTTATAATGAAAATTGCTTACTGATTACACCCCACCATCATGCGCTTACCCGATATCACCACCGCACCGATCACAGCACCACTATTGGAGTTACGCACTGCACAAGGTCGCCGTGTGTCGATCAGTCGAGAGGAGTTGATTGACGCAGCCTTACATCTGGTCGGCCCTCATCGCAGTATTTCGACCATCGGTTTACGCGAAATCGCGCGTGAAGCAGGTATTGCGCCGAATAGTTTTTATCGGCACTTTCGGGATGTCGATGAGCTGGCCATCGCGTTGATTGAGCGAGCAGGCACTGAGTTGCGCAGTATTATTGGTGAGGCAAGACAACGCGCCTCGGCGGAGCGCAGCATCGTGCAGTCGTCCGTAGAAGTGTTTATGGAGCAATTACAAGCAGAGCAAGGCTATTTGCAGTTATTGCTGCGCGAAGGCAAGGTCGGTTCCGTGGCCTTTAAGCAAGCAGTCGATCAACAACTGTGTTTTTTTGAACAAGAGCTGCAAGTTGATTTGGTACGCTTAGAGCACGCACAAGGTCATCAATTACACGCACCCGACTTGGTCGCCAAAGCCATCACACGCTTGGTATTTGCGATGGGGGCGACTGCTGTCGAGCAAGATAAGTCTGGCCAAGCGCAAGTGCTGGCACAGACGGTCGAGATCCTGCACATGATTCTTTTTGGTGCACGTGCAATGGCAGCATTAAAGCCCTGATGAAGAGCTTTAGCTGCACCGACTCAAACCAGTCAGTGCAGCCAATCACATCTAGTGAATCAACCAGCCGTTAGCGACTAAACGCCAACGCCTCACCGCGACACTCATCCTGCACTTGGCCGTCTTGCCATGCAATCTGACCCGATACAATCGTGGTTTCTACCGTGTAATGGAAGGCCTCATGTACAAACGGTGTCCAGCCACAATGCGCGAGAATCGGCTGGTCTTTCACCGCAATAGCAATCTCATGCCGCTTGACCAGCACCAGATCCGCCCAATAGCCTTCACGGATATAGCCACGATCTGTAATCTGAAACAGATCGGCGACCCGATGGCTGCTTTTAGCGACCATCAACTCTAACGGTAGAACGCCTTGATCAACCAGTTCCAACAATGCTGGCAACGCATGCTGTACCAGCGGCAAACCCGCGGGGGCTTTGCTATACGGATTTTGTTTTTCTTCCCATGTATGCGGGGCGTGGTCGGTACCAATCACATCAATCCGGCCATCAACCACGGCTTGGCGCAGCGCTTGACGATCAGCCATGCCCTTGATCGCGGGGTTACATTTAATCAGGTTGCCGAGAGTCTGATAGCTGCTCTCTTCAAACCAAAGATGATGCACACAGACTTCGGCCGTAATGCGTTTTTCGGCGGTCGGTTTGGCCTCAAACATCTCAAGTTCTTTGGCGGTGGTCAGATGCAACACATGCAGACGGGTATTGTATTTTTTTGCCAGCCCCACTGCATAAGACGAAGACCGATAACACGCCGCATGATCCCGAATCACCGGATGCAAGTGCACTGGAATATCATCGCCATACTCTGCTTTATAGCGTTGTTCATTGGCGGTAATGCTCGGCGTATGCTCACAATGGGTCAGCAAAATAGTCGGCACTTCAGCAAACAGCCGCTCTAAAATTTTGGGATCGTCGACCAGCATGTTGCCGGTCGATGCGCCCATAAAGACTTTTACACCCGACACACTGTTGGGGTCGAGTCCAGCCACGATGTCGATATTATCGTTACTCACCCCGAAGTGAAAGCCATAATTGGCGACACTGACTGTTGCGGCATGTTGTTTTTTGGCCACTAACGCTGCGACGTTTAACGTTGGTGGATTGGTGTTCGGCATATCCATGAAACTGGTGATACCACCCGCCACTGCTGCACGTGATTCGGTGGCCATACTGCCTTTGTGCGGCATGCCTGGATCACGAAAATGCACCTGATCGTCGATCATACCGGGTAACAAATACTGACCTGAGGCATCAATTTCGATATCTGCCGTTGTATCAATACTAGGTGCAATTTTGGCAATTCGACCCTCTATCACAAGCACATCAGCGTCGAACTGTTGGCCTTCATTAACAATACGGGCATTGCGAATCAGAATACTTTGCGAGCCGAGGGTGGACATGATGAGTCTCTAACGAAAGGTGTGTCCAAACTATACGCGCAAACCATACCTTGCCCAAGTGACCTAGCGTTTTTTTCAATGTTTTGCACAGAAAGTCTACACAACCGAAGCCACTTGCTGCATTATCGGTAACCATCACACTTTGTGCCTAAAAAAATCAGCGAGGCATGAAGCATTGCTGCTAAATTTCTTTAGCATAAACAATACAGATCAGGATAATGATGGATACTTTACTCAGCCTTCGCGTGTTTCGTGAAATCGTCGAATACAAGAGTTTCGTCGCGGCAGCAGATCGGCTGAATTTATCCACAGCGATGACCAGCAAGCATGTCTCACGACTCGAACAAGATCTCGGTGTGCGCTTACTGAATCGCACCACGCGGCATCTCAGCCTGACTGAAGCAGGACAAATTTATTACGAGCAATGCTGCGAAGCACTCGATATTTTGGAAAATGCCAGTCAAGCGATTGGACAAGTGGTCACTGAGCCACGCGGTACACTCCGCGTGACTGCACCAGTCTGGCTGGCCAATACTTATTTTGCGGCTCTGATGACGGAATACCACCAACGCTTTCCCGATGTGGTGATTGAGATGGTGCTGGAAAATCGGCACGTTAATCTGACTGAAGAAGGCTACGATCTGGCGTTACGCGCCACCTATGAGCCTGCGCCGAATTTGATTGCTCGACCGTTAAGTCCAGTTGAATTTGTATTGGTTGCTGCGCCACATTACCTGCAACAGCATGCACCCATTACAGATCCTCGCCAAATCGAACAACACGCGATGATTCTGCCAACTTATGTATCGCTCGAAAAAATCACCATCAATACACCGGAAGGCGAGCTTAAGCTTCACCATAAAGCTGTGTTTCGTACCAATGATAACGCACTCGGCTTAGAGCTGGCGCGCACCGGTATTGGCATGACTTATCTGCCCTTGTGGATGGTTAAGAACGATGTGGCGACTGGACGCTTGGTACAGATTTTACCTGAACAAATATTTTTTGCGCCGACCTTATATGCGGTCTACACCAGTCGCAAATACCTAACGCCAAAGGTCAGAAGCTTGATTGATTTTTTAGTCGAAAAACTAGTGGATCAGCGGCAGCAGCGCTAATCTGCTGCGCGTGTAAAATGTCAACACAGGCCGAACAAGCATGAATTAAGCCGTGCTTGTTTGGCGCTACTGCTATAGTGTTTTAGTAGCCCAATTGACGGCTGGCCAGCTCTTTCATGACTTCCTCGGCACCACCGCCGATCATATTCACTTTGACCTCACGATAAATCCGCTCGACCCGTGTACCGCGCATATAGCCCATACCACCGAGAGTTTGCACCGCGTGATCCGCACACAATTGCATGGTACGTGTAGCATGGTTTTTCAGCATACAGATCTGCGCCACCAAGTCATTGCCTTGTTGGTTGGGCTGATTCAGCCGCCAAGCAGTGTCTTCTAGTAACGCACGAGTGGCATGCAACTGAGTCGCCATTTCGACTAGTTTGTGCCGTACCACTTGATGATCGACCAAACGTTTACCAAAGGTTTTGCGTTGCTGCGCCCAATCCAATGTATCTTGGTAACAGACCTTAGCAAAACCATAGCTAGAGGCCGCCAAAAAAAATCGCTCCATATTAAAGTTTTGCATGATAACCATAAAACCGAAGTTTTCAGGCCCAATCAAATTACTGACAGGCACACGACACTGGTCAAAATGCAATTGTGCCGTATCGGATGACCACCAACCCATTTTTTTCAATGGCGTTTTGGTGATGCCAGCCGTATCGCCTTCGATCAATAACATCGACACACCATTGGCACCCTTGGCATTCGGATCAGTGCGCACCGCGACGCTATAATAGTCAGCGCGAATACCAGAGGTGATAAAGGTTTTTTCACCACTAACCACATAATGATCACCATCCTTAACCGCCTTCGTGGTTAAAGCAGCGACATCAGAACCACCTCCTGGCTCAGTGATGGCCAGTGCAGAAATTTTTTCACCGGATAAAATCTGTGGCAAGATCCGCGCCTTCATCTCATCACTGCCAGCGTTCTTAATGGGTGGTGCACCAATACTATGCGACAGCAACGAAGCCAATACACCACCCGAACCACACTGTGCCAACTCAACCGCAGCCAGCAACACATGAAATGCATCAGTGTCAGCAATCCCGCCAAACTCTTCAGGAAAACCTAAACCCAACAAACCAACATCGGCAGCTTGGCGATATAATTCACGTGGGAAGGTTTCGGACTCCTCCCAATCATTGACAAAAGGCGTGATCTCTTGCGCAGTGAACTTACGAACAGCATCAGCAAATGCAAGATGTTCGGCATTATAATAAATGGGATTAAGCTGCATAAAATCACTCTGTCGTAAGCATAGACTCCTCTCTCATCATGCCATGTTATCAGCGCTTTCCCAGCATCCAAACTGCTCATATCATTTCAACAATTTGGCCAATTTGCGGAGTGCCGACTCACTGGCATCATCTGCGTAGGTTGCTAAAAATCATGCTTGATTTATTCAATATAGATATATATATTCCTATATATAAATTAACAGATCAGGCCTATCTCACCATGATTTTTGCATGCGTCAATACCAAAGGGGGTGTCGGCAAGACGACCACTGCGGTACATCTCGCCACGATGCTGGCACGCCAACAGCGTACATTATTGATTGATGGCGATCCGCAGGCCAGTGCAGCCAGTTGGGCAGCGTGGCGACGTGAATCAGACTATCAACCGTCACCAACCACCACCTGCCTAACGGGCAAGGCGATTTTGAGCGAAGGCAAACCCTTATCTAAAGGCTTTGAACACACTGTTGTCGACGCAGGTGGCCGTGACTCCACTGGCCTACGCTCTGCCTTGTTGTTGGCGCAACGGGCGATCATTCCCGTCGGTGCATCTAATCTAGATGCCGCAGCGATGACAGACTTGCTAGAAGTGGTCGAAATGGCACGCGACTATAATCCAGAACTAGATGTGCGAGTTTTGCTGACCCGCATTGATCCCCGCACCAAAGACGCTGCTGAGATGCTAGAGTTTCTACATGAACAAAAGCTGAATGTGCTGCCGACTCGAATCTGTGAGCGGGTCGCCTTTCGGCGCGCGATTGGTGAAGGAGCAGTCGTGCAAGAGCTGGGACGTGATCACATTGCAATTCAAGAAATGGAAGCATTTTTTAAAGAGGTACAGTTATGAGTATGCGTAAAAAACCAGATACTCGGGATTTTTTAGCCACTAAAGATCCGAACAGCTTTTTAGATGGGGTCGTATCAGAGCAACCAGAACGTCGTCCAGCTAGCGCAGTAATCAGCCCCCCCACCCGCAATACGGGACAGCCCAAGCTGACGAAGATATTCAACCTCACGCCAGAGTTGGTAAAAGCACTCAAGCGAGAGGCCTTTGAACGCTCTAATCAAGAAGGCCGCCGCGTCACTGAGACAGAGTTAGTGGACACAGCCTTACGACAATATTTAAACCTATAGATATATATTTATATAAAGATTACATGACGATCACCACGTCAGTGCTGGCCAAATGGATCAGATGCTGGCGTGTATTTTTCAGTAAAAGTTGCTCACTGGCCTTATCTTATTTACGGTGCGCTGCACAGAATTGATCAAATGCTGATTGGTTGGCCAAACTCAGTTGAATTTCTGCGACCGTCCAACGATAACGATCTAAAATTTGATATAACAATGCCTCAACCAAATCTTCTTCATTTTTAAAACGGATTCAATTCACAACAAGGACTTTAAGATGAGCTATCACGGAATCAACTTTGGCTTAGGCGACACCATTAATGCGTTACGCGATAGTGTAGAGCACTTTACCGCGAAGCAAATCACGCCTCGTGCGGCTGATATCGATCGCAACAATCAGTTTCCAGCAGATTTGTGGCGGCAGTTTGGTGCTTTAGGACTGTTGGG